>JAHEKB010000221.1 GCA_024638525.1 Bacteroidota bacterium | reverse complement strand
TGCATGAGCCCTATGTGCAGTTCCAAATGCATCGTTGACATATACATCGGCGTGTTTAGATAACTTCTCAGCAAAAGCCCGGTCTCCTTTGGTTTCCTCGGCATAAAATCTCAGATTTTCCAGCAAAAGGATTTGACCCGCTTCAAGAGCAGCACTCATTCTAAAGGCCTCTTCAGATATGCAGTCAGAACAGAATTGCACCTCAGCTTGGGTCAACTCTTTTAGATGTGCAAGCAAGTGATTCAATGAAAACTCAGGGTCTGGCCCTGATTTGGGTCGTCCTAAGTGTGACATCAGCACCACCGAGCCCCCGTCATTTAAAATTTTAGCGATGGTTGGCAAAGCAGCGAGCATTCGAGAATCATCGCTAATCTCTTTGTCCGCATTTAGAGGCACATTGAAATCTACCCTGATCAAGGCCTTCTTGCCCTTGAAATCGATGTGATCTACAGTCCGCATTATCTCAATTCTTCAAAGACTGTAGCAGCATGAAATGCTTCTGCCTCTTCACCATTGCGAATGATTTCAATACTGTCTATTCTGTCGCCCTGAGCAATGGCATCAACTACATCTTGTCCTTCAATTACATGACCAAAAACCGTATGGCGTCCGTCTAACCAAGGAGTTTCTACATGAGTTATAAAGAATTGGCTTCCGTTGGTGCCCGGGCCAGCATTGGCCATGGATAAAATGCCAGGGCCAGTATGTCTTAATTGAGCGTTGAACTCATCTTTGAAATTGTATCCTGGGCCACCTGCGCCGGTACCTTGAGGGTCACCGCCTTGAATCATGAAATTTGGGATCACTCGGTGAAAGGTCAAGCCATCGTAGTATGGAGTGCCTTTTGGCTTGGCATTATTTGGAATGCTGCCTTCGGCTAGGCCGACAAAGTTGGCTACCGTTAGCGGTGTGAGATCCATTTCTAGTTGTAGAAGAATACTTCCCTTGGATGTATTGATCTTTGCGAATAGTCCGTTGTTCATAGATGCAGAATCAGCAATTGGTTCAATCATCTCTTGAGCCACTGTGTCCGGCTCTTCCGCAATTTCAGTAAGCTCAACATTTCCATTTTCATTATTGACTTTAGCTGGTTGATTGCACGCTAGCAATGTGAGTATTGCGATGCTTATAGAGATTAGAGTTTTCATGCTGTTATTTTGGCTTGCAAAGGTATGATTTTGAGCATTTTTTCCAGCTGGAGTCAAAAGTTTTAAATTTGTTCGCATTCCATCAAATATGGGCAAGAAACAGAAACAAAGACAGTCGGTCAAAAAGGCCGCTGCTAAAGACATCAAGGCAAAAAGCAATTCTCTTTTTGAGCGCTTGGACAGTTATCTCGGCAAAAGGCATAAGCTGGTTTCCTTGCTGATAACGCTGATTGCATTGATTATGTCCCTTTTGATGTTTGATGCAAAGATCTCAACGGGATTGGATGACTCAACATACATTGTTGAAGGACACAAATACGCCCAAGACTTTTTCAATCATTTCTTTACTTCTCAAGCACCTTTCTACGCGATAGTTCTCGCTATACCCATTGCGATATTTGGGATCAATATCGTTTTGCTGAAATTGATAAGTGTGATCTTTTTTACTGCAAGTGTGTATCTGCTTTACAGAGCCTTTAGGAATAGGGTGCCTTGGTTGGTGTTATTCACGGCCTTGTTCATCTATGCAACCAATTCCAATGCATTGCAATATGCAAGCCTTACCTATACAGAGGCACTTTATGTTTTGATCCAAGCCTTGTTCGTTTGGCTTTCATTAAAAGTCATCAGTACACTCAATAACGAAAGCAAGCCCTTGGAAATCATAAAGGAACATTGGTTGATCATGCTACTTATGGCGGTGAGTTTCTACTTTATGTTCTTTACGAGAACTGTAGGTATTTCAGCAGTCGCTGTTTTTGGATTGTACTATTTATTGAGAAAAGAATACAAGTTGATGTTCATAGTACCGGGTATAATGGTTGTGACCTATGGCTTTTTTGAAACGGTCAAGAAAATGATTTGGAGCGACGTTGATCAATTTTCAACGCAAAGCAAAATACTCTTTCAAAAGGATGCCTATGATGCCACTCAAGGCAATGAAGACCTCAATGGTTTTCTCACCCGAATGTTGGAGAATGCAAATCAGTATTTCTCGTCCAGATTATATGAAATAATGGGTTTCAGAGAGTATCCAAGTGAATGGATCTTTGGCTTGATGGTCATCACTGTATTACCCATCTTTATTATGGGTTTTCGGGCATGGAGGTCTGGTAACAAGACCCATCTTTTCAATGTAATCTTCATTGCCGGCATTTGCAGCTTCACCTTTTTGGCTCTACAAACAAGTTGGGGGCAAGCCAGATACATCATGATCATGCTGCCTTTTATTTTCATCGCAGTATTTGGTTTGCTGCATCAGGTTTTCAGCAAGAAGAGCTTGCAGTTCTATCAATTCTTCGTGCTTATTTTTATGGCCATATTCGTGTTTAAGAACCTGAGTTTCAGTTGGGGCCTCGCTCAAAAAAATATACCCATTGCAAAGCAGAACCTCTTTGAAGGCGATAATTATGCCGGCTATACTCCAGATTGGGTTAATTTCCTGAAAATGAGCGAGTGGTGTTCAGAAAACCTAGCCGATAGCGCATTGGTGGCCAGCAGAAAAGCACCGATGTCATTTCTTTACGGCAACGGCAAAGAGTTCTACCCCATTTGGAGGACAAAGCCCAATCCAGACCCTGACTCGACGTTGAGAACATTTCAAGCCAAAGGAGTAACACATGTAATGGTAGGCAGTCTGCGGGTCAATGTAAAAACGAGCCAGGGGGGTATCATCAATACCGTCCACAGAGTGCTTCAACCCATTGAGCAGAAGTATCCTGGCAAGTTAGAAGTGGTCCATCAAATTGGAGAATTGGAAGCGACCCAGCTTATCAAGATAAATTACTGATGTTGGAATTCCTCCGCTTAAAGAACATTGATGAATATGGGCTTGATGATCCTCGTCGCACCCTTCACCACCGAGATATTATCAATAACAAGCCATTTCTCAAACGTCTATACATCGAGTGGTATAGCTACTTGCGGCAATGGACTGAAAATCTACCCGAAGGTCCGATGATTGAACTGGGTTCAGGAGGTGGATTCATGAAAGAGATCATTCCCGAAGTAAAGACTTCAGACATTATGGAGTTTGAAAGCAATGATTTAACATTCAATGCCCTCGAAATGCCTTTTGAAGACCAAAGCGTCTCTGCATTTCTGATGGTCGACGTCTTTCATCATGTTCCCGACAGCAAATTGTTCTTGTCAGAAATGCTTCGCTGCCTCAAACCGGGTGGACGCATTATCTTGAGTGAACCCTGCACAACATGGTGGTCTAAATTTATTTTCAAAAATTTTCATCACGAGCCTTTCAATGAAAATGGGGATTGGACCATACCTGGAAGTGGACCCATGAGCGACGCCAATGGCGCATTGCCCTACATCGTTTTTGAACGCGACCGCAAAAGCTTAAGCGAGCTCTTTCCTTCATTAGAGATCAAAGAAATAAAGAAGCATACAGCATTGCGGTATTTGCTCAGTGGAGGCGTATCTATGAAACAACTGGTTCCCGATTGGAGCTATGGAACCCTGCGCACGCTTGAAAAAGTCATCAAAGCCATATCACCGGGTTTTGCCTTGTTTCAGTATATGGTTGTAGAGAAA
>JAHEKB010000030.1:9173-14972 GCA_024638525.1 Bacteroidota bacterium | reverse complement strand
AGCATGACAAATAAGGAACAAGATAGAATTAAAAAAGCCTTTCAAAACAAACAATGGCCAGAGATAAAAAGCTCTGACAGCTGGAATATTTTTAAGGTGATGAGTGAGTTTGTTGAAGGCTATGACACCTTGGCTAGAATTGGACCCTGTGTTTCGGTCTTTGGATCGGCAAGAACACAACCGGGCACCAAATACTACGAAATGGGTGTAGAAATAGGCAAGAAGTTGGCCGAGGCCGGTTTAGGCGTCATTACTGGCGGCGGACCAGGCATAATGGAAGCAGCCAATAAAGGAGCTTGTGACCAAAAAGGCGCTTCTGTGGGTTTAAACATAGATCTGCCTTTTGAGCAAGAGCCGAATTCTTTTATTGACCCAGACAAACTGATCAATTTCCGCTTCTTTTTTGTGCGCAAGGTCATGTTTATGAAATACGCCCAAGGCTTTATAGTCCTTCCGGGCGGCTTTGGTACATTGGACGAACTCTTTGAAGCCTTAACCCTTGTTCAAACCCAGAAAACCGCTCAATTCCCCATTATTCTAGTGGGCAAAGAGTTTTGGGCCGGCATGTTAGATTGGATCAAAAAAGTGATGCTAGAACAAGAAAAGAACGTGAGCCCAGAAGACATGTACCTGTTCAAGGTAGTAGATACCGCTGACGAAGCCGTAAACGAAATCTTTGAGTTCTATAGCAATTATCATATGGGTATTAATTTTTAAGGAGGGGTCGAGAGGTCGGATGGTCGAGAGGGTCGCGAAGAAAAGTTTGATCAATCTAGGATTTTATATGTCTCCATAATATGTAGCTTGTTTTAGCCAATTGATTTGTAATATCCTCATATAATTTTACCGATATCTCTGCCTGAATTTGTAGGCAATCGTAGATAGCGACACATTCAGCCAAACTTGCCCTTGCCATAGAATAAAATCTCTTCTGGTCTTTGGGAGTCATTCTGGCATTCCCTTCCGCAATATTTAATACCACACTAAGATGCGCCCTCAGCAGTTGATCTTCTAGTGCCCTGTGCAGCTTTCGTGATGCGATAAATTCTGTACAATCTTTGTAATGACCTCGCGCCAATTTATAGCTCAACAATTCTTGAAATTTGAACATATCTACAATTAGGATCAACTATTAAAGCAAAACAAAATAAGCTGAACATGGGTGTAGAATTTCTTTAAGACTGAAAGCTCCATTATGCGAATTGTCCCAATCATTTTACCGCTCACTGCTTCAACCCTCCAACCCTCCGACCTTATGACCCCCAATTGTCCCTTATCTTTGCCCCCTTGTATTCCAATTCTGCAGATACTATAGTGGCGCCGGCTACTCCAACAGGAGTTTCGGCTCTTGCCGTTATTCGGGTTTCTGGTAAGAATGCCGTGGCATTGGTGAGCAAATGTTTCACTAAAGATTTGACCAAAGCGGATGGATACACCATCCATTATGGGCATATCAAAGATGGGGAGCAATTGGTAGATGAAGTATTGGCTTCGGTCTTTCGCAACCCTCATTCCTATACCGGTGAAGACAGCGTAGAGATCAGCGGTCACGGTTCGCCCTATGTGAGTCAGCGAATTGTTGAAACCTTAACCAAGGCGGGTGCTCGCATGGCCGAAGCCGGAGAGTTTACCCTGCGTGCATTTCTTAACGGCAAATTGGATTTAGCCCAAGCAGAAGCAGTAGCAGACATGATCAGCGCCAATTCCGAAGCGAGCTTAAAGTTAGCCATGGATCAAATGCGGGGTGGATTCAGTAAAGACATTGCCGAACTTAGGCAAGAGCTGGTGGACTTTGCTGCACTCATAGAATTGGAAAATGATTTTGGCGAAGAAGATGTGGAATTTGCCAACAGAGATCATTTAAAAGTACTGATTCAAAAACTGCTGTATAAGATTGAAACACTGCGTTCTTCCTTTGCATCGGGCAATGTGCTCAAGCACGGCATACAGACGGTAATTGCAGGCAAACCCAATGCCGGCAAATCCACCTTACTCAATGCCTTGCTCAAAGAAGAGCGAGCCATTGTTTCAGACATTGCCGGAACCACCAGAGACACCATTGAAGAAGTGCTGAGCATTAAAGGTTTGCAGTTTCGCCTTATAGACACGGCCGGATTGCGCCAAAGTACAGACCAAATAGAGCAAATTGGCGTGGGCAAGGCCAAAGCCAAAATGGAACAAGCAGAGCTGCTCATCTACCTCTGCGACCTAAGCAATACCAAGCCAGATGAACTTAAACTAGAACTGCAAGGATTGCCACAGAGCAGGCGGCGCCTTCTCATAGGAAATAAAGTAGATCAGCTTTCATTTGAAGCCAAAGATTGGCCCAAAGATCTGATTCCATTAAGCGCCAAAAAGGGCCACTTAAGCCCCCTATTGCAGGCGCTGGAAGAAATTGCACTCAGCTATGAGCAAAGCAATGAGACCGTGGTAAACAACATTAGGCATGCAGATGCCCTGGCCAAAAGCGCCGAAGCCCTTCAAAAGGTCATAGCCGGAATAGATGCCGGCATTAGCAATGACTTCATTGCCTTAGACATAAGACAATCCCTACATCAGCTGGGGCTTATCACCGGCGAGGTGAGCAATGAGGAAGTCTTGGGGAGTATTTTTGGTAGGTTTTGTATTGGGAAATAGCTCCATATGTTTAGCCAAAGCGTGAGAAATTGAACATGACTAAAAAGCAGAACAATTAGATGCAAAACAAGGGTAAACCAATATTGACTTGAACATATGCAAGTTCAGCTCAAACTGATTACAAAGACACTAATTAAGAATCTTACATTTGCCAAGCACAGTGCGAGTGAAACTACTCTATACTTTATTAGTAATGCTATTTGCCGTTAGTTCGACACGAGCTCAATTGGAATTTTCAAATGCTCCTGAACACAAGGCTTTTCTTCCTCAAGATAGAAACCTAGGTGTTGCAAACTACCGACTACAAGGTAAGGTTACAGATTACTCTTACACCTTGTTTCAAGTTGATGTGTTTCAGGACGGTAAGTTGTACAAAAGCTACAGACCCGCTCTTAGGCTATTGGGTATAAATCGGTATTTTGATCAATCAATCCCACTTTCAACGGGAAAACACTTTTACAGCTTCAAATACACCCTCTACGGCCCAACAACCTATACGGATCAGGTAGATAGTATACTGGTGGGAGATGTCTATCTTGTACAAGGGCAAAGCAATGCTGTAGCTGCTGATTATAGACGCAATGCTGCAACAAAATTTGACGATGCTTACTACAGTCCATTTTTAAGGAGTTTCGGGAGTAGTTCCGCTACTTCCTATTGGGCTAAAAATGATACGATTTGGCACAATATTGAAGCTAGCATAGGCTATAGCAAAGGAAGTGTTGGCCAATGGGCCGCCGTAATGGCCAGAAGTCTTCTCGATTCTTTTGACATTCCCATTTGTTTGTTAAATGGCGCTCATGGTGGCAGGAGGATTGATTTTTTTATTCCATACGCCTCTGACCATTACAATACAAATACAAATTATGGAAGATTACTTACACGAGTCCGTAATGCCAATTTACAATCAAACATTAGAGGTATATTTTTCTATCAAGGAGAATCAGATGGTTCATTAGCTGTTAAGCACGATACTACTTTTAGGCAAATAGTAAAGTCCTGGAAAAAAGATTACCCCGGATTTGAAAAACTGTATGTTATTCAAGTTCGCGAAGGTTGTGGAGCGCCAAGTATTCAACTAAGAGAAGTACAAAGGCAATTTGGGTTGACCATTGATCGCTGCAAGACCGTTAGTGCCAATGGTCTAAATGGACACGACGGTTGCCATTTCAATTTCATCAACGGTTATGAGCTCTTAGGGCTTCAATTGGCTAAACTGATAGGTAAAGACTTATACCGCAGTGGGCAAAAGAATGTTGACCCTCCTGATGTCAAATCGGTTGTTTACAATAATGCTCAACACACCGAAATCAAATTGCAGATGCAACGACCATTGGACTCCATTGATGCTGATTCTGGATTTCAACAACTGTTTACCGTATTGGGAGACCCTACTGTTTCCATAATAGCAGGCTCTGTAAGGAATAATGAGGTTATATTATCACTCAACAAATCGAGCTGTTCTACCCTGACACTCAATTACAACGGTGCAGCAGGGCAACGTCCTTGGGTTAAAAACAAAACTAAAATGGGACTATTGAGCTTTTACAATGTGCCCATCGTAAATCATTTGATTGACGAAGATATTTTTGCTTGCAAAGGTCAGCTTAAGTTACTTGGAGAAGACTCTATTCCAGGTTATTTATACCATTGGAAAGATCTAGAAACTGGAAAAACTTACAGCGGTGCTCAATGGGAAGTGTCAGTTGATTCCAGTCAATATTTTCAACTTATCATACGTTATGATACTTCCTTATGTGTAGACGCAGATACAGTGGAACTCTTTGTAGAAGTAGACCCCATAGTACTTCCCAACTTTGACAGTATATATACTCTTTGTAAAGAAGATACACTGCAGATTAACCCAGACCCGTCAGCCTATTCATATTTTGAATGGCAAAAGCAAAAAGCGTGGACTTATCAATTGGACACTACAGAGGCTGTGATTTGGAATGGCATGAGCATGAAATCTTGCTTATACACAGATAGCTTTAGTAGCAATCTCATTGCACTGAACATCCCTATATCTGACAGCCTAAAAATTTGCCAAGGAACTGACACCCTTTTGCAACTGCATGATTCTTTTGATATTTACTGGTGGAACGGGGAAGTAGGACCGGACAGCTTTAGGAGTGGTTCAGGCTCAGTACAACTACAGGCAAGCAGTCAGGGATGTATAGACAGTGCAACTATATGGATTGGCTCATATCCAAAACCTAAGTTCCCAAAAGAAACATACCACAGTTGTGTGGGAGATACTGTTAAAATTCATAAAGCTACTGGCATTCTAAGGTGGTTTGTAGACCAAACACCATTGGCAGACTCCCTCTTTTTATGGGGTGATACTACTGTGCTAATTCAATGGATTGACAGCCAAAATTGCATTTACCAAAACCAGTTGACCAGCATAAGTCTACCGCTACCAACTCCTAATCTACAGAACGATACAGGTTTTTGTGAAGACGAAAAACTATATGTAAATCTTGGAACTGGCCCCTATCACTACGAATGGGCAGACACCCTTGCCAACATTGGTGAGCGACTTATATATAAAGCCGGACGCTATGCCGTCCGAGTTACAGACAGCAATTTCTGTAGCATCAATGAATTGTTTCAAGTAGAACGCTGGCTTACACCTTCTCTAAACTCTTTTAGGGATAGTACTCTTTGCCAAGACTCCCTATGGTTGGTACCTCTTCAGGATTCTACCTTATATTGGATCAATGGGCAATTAAAAACGGGCGAAGTATGGCTCTACCCAGATAGCGTTTACCAGATTGAAGCTTCATCTATCCGTGGCTGCACTTCAGATAAAAACATCAGTATTGATGTGATTGACTGTATGTTGAACCTTGACAAATTGAGCGTATCCTACTTGCAGGTTTACCCTAATCCGTCGCATGACCAACTGAATATAAAAAGTACGGGCAGTGCAAATATCACCTCCATCCAAATCTTTGACCCTTTGGGTAGACTCTTACAATCCAAAACACTACCTGCAACAAGGTCTTATAATGTAGACCTGCAATATATGAGCGGAACTGTTATACTTGTCATCGGTCTAGAGAATGGTTTAACAGTCAGAAAGCGTATTATTATTGAATAAGTGAAATGAGTACGTTTAATCAATCTTTAACAACGCTTCTTTGCTATTATTCCTTC
>JAHEKB010000030.1:0-9163 GCA_024638525.1 Bacteroidota bacterium | reverse complement strand
AACATTTCTCTATTTACCCTTGAGAACCTAATAAACACAAGGCTTTTTACTTTCTGTATTGGAAAGTAATTTTCCTTAGTAAACCAATACCATAGAATGAGCTGTAATTCTTTTTTAGCTCCTAACTCCATGTCAAGCTTTAAGCGCACATTTCAAAGATCTAGATATCTTCTATAGTCTTTATCAAAATGTAATGTTTTCATACCTTGCAGGTACTAACAAAAACAGAACCAGTGCTTGTCCAATAAAGTATTTTATGAGACCAAAATCCAATCCAAACCTTAAACAAATCATAGGCCATACGCCCATCGCCAAAATTCGATTTACATACAAAAACAAAGAGCGCCATCTTTACGCTAAACTAGAGAATTTCAATATGACAGGAAGCATAAAAGACCGCATTGCCTTCCATGTTATTGAGAGTTCTTATAAAAACGGAACGTTAAACCCAGGGGATGAGATTGTTGAAGCAACAAGCGGAAATACTGGAATTTCCTTTTCGTGTATTGGTGCAGCATACGGGCATCCGGTGACCATATACATGCCAAACTGGATGAGTGAGGAACGCATCAAATTAATTCAAAGCTTTGGTGCGAACATTATACTGGTAAGCCCTGAAGAGGGAGGGTTTCTTGGCAGTATTGAACTGACAAGAAAACACAAAGAGAACAACAAACATGTATTCTTACCACAACAGTTTGACAACATGTTGAATATAGAAGCACATTATATGACAACTGGGCCTGAGATTGTTTTGCAAATGACTCAGTTGGGAAAAACCATAGATGCATTTGTTGCGGGGGTTGGAACTGGAGGAACAGTAATGGGAACAGGTAAATACCTAAAAGAACATGATTCAAACATCTTGATTTACTCTCTAGAACCAGCCAACTCACCCACACTCTCCACCGGACACAAAATTGGGAAACACCGTATACAGGGCATTTCCGATGAATTTATTCCTTCTATCATTGACTTCGATCAAATAGACTCCATAATCCAGGTAGATGACGGTGATGCCATAATAATGGCTCAACAGCTTGCAAATAAACTGGGACTTGGTGTTGGCATATCATCCGGAGCTAATTTCCTAGGAGCGATTAAGGTACAAAACAATTTAGTCCCTGAGGCTAAAGTAGTAACCATTTTCTCAGATAGCAATAAGAAATACTTGAGTACTGACTTATGCAAAGAAGAGCCTATTAAGGATGGATTCATTTCTAGTGAGGTACAACTGCTAGATTATCAACTGCTGGCCATGCCGGCACCGGAAGCAAAAAAGCAGACTCAAAAATCAAACTAGATTATTCATTCTTTTCATGAACTGAAAGAATGTTATTCTATCTAAGACTTATTGTTTGATCTTTTCAATTGCTTTCATCCTCCATGATTGAACCCACTTTAAACTACTGGTATTTCTCTTTCCCCTCCAAACCTCCACCTATTTATTAGTTGCACTCGTAAACCCTTATCAATCCTAGAGAATTGCTTTCTGTATCACTTGGTAACGGGCTGGTTTATAGGCACTAAATGCAGGCATTTGAAACCCTCGGAAACATCAGTGATGATAACACCTCTCATTCCTACTTATTCAATACATTAGGAACGAAACAAAGATTACCCCAACCATTGCTACTGGCACCACAATCAACATGTACAATAAGGAAATGGAGCTAGCCTTGATGAATGCCGATAACATGCGACTTCTGTAAAAGTGACGTAAAGCAAGTGTTAAATAAATAATGCAAGACAAAAACACGGTCGTATTAATCCAATCTGGCACAGCAAAGAATGTATTTGCTATGGCCAGCACGGCAAATGTTGTAAAGAGAAAGGTGAAAAAGTTAAAGCTAAATACCATGTGATGAGCGAATGTGCCACTCCTTCTGAAGAACAACTTCAGCAAGAATGCAAACAAGGGCAGCAAAAAGAACATCGCAACCGGAACGGTATCAAATAATGTTTTTAGAATTCCGCCGCCTTTTCGTTCGTATAGCTTCAATACCTGAGAATAGACTTTGGTGGTCATGACACCAGCATTCTCACTATTGCCCATAGCCTTCAACTTTTCGGCTTCAGGTGCTCCCGCAGATATCAACGAGTCTAATTTCTCTTTTTCAAAGCCTACAACGCCCACTGAACTCGCTTCTAAGCCCTCTGTCTTGATGAATACGTCAGCACCCTTAGTATTTAGATCATCCACTGAGGGTTCTATTTGTTCCTTTGTAAGAAACTCTTGACCTAATTGTTTCGAAATTTTAGAATCAGCCTCCCTTACTGTAAAAGAGAAGATGAAGAAAAAAAGTATCGAGACGAAGAGGTAGAATTGTGCAGGATGCAGATACAACTGCCGCTGGCCGTCTACAAAACGCCTTGCTAAAACCCCTGGTTTAAGAATTAGTGGAATAAAGCTCTTGAAAAAACGGGCATCAACTGAAAAGTAATTCCTGATTGTGTTGCTAAACAGTACACCGACAGTGAGTTTGTCGGTGGTTTCTTGCCCGCAATAAGGACAATAATTATAGGAAGACTCAAAAACTTCGTCGCAGTTCTTACATTGGAAAGATTCCGCCATTCTACATCTAATGATTTAGCTAAAAAAAGTATCTGTTTACAGCACACAAAGCCAGAATAGCCACAATTAAAGGTGAACAAATCGCTGGCGTACTTTTTCAAATCTACTCATTTTCTATTTGAATGTTGGAAGATACTCCGTGGGTTGCGCTTCACCAGAGAGTATTGCCTCCTTCCTTGGTGGGTCATTAGACTACTCACTGCCGTACCCGGCATCCTAAGGTGTTGCTATGGTAGAAATGGGGAACAATTATGCCAGCTAAAAATAATACGGGGCACTTGGGTAAATTCTCCAATGGTCCAGTATAGACTCCACTGAAACACTGACGTTAATAACAAGCAAATGCTAAAATCTAGATTTGAACATGCAAAAATGGGCTAAGCTCATATTCACACTTCAGCTCTATTCGTTTGTTTTATGCTCCTTTGCCCAAACGGTTACTAACACCACCCAAAACCTGGGATCTGGTCCGTACTTCTATGCAGACGATGGAAACTGTACTAACAGTTCAGAAATTCCTAGAGCTGCATATATCTTGGTTAATGTAGTAAATAACAGCAGTTCAGACACATTGTTCAATGTCAATGTTAAAATGACCAACATCAGCAATACGGCCGCTGGTTTCAAACTATTGAGCTTTGAAGACGACTCAACTTTTGTGATACCAAGAATTCTGCCAAACGATTCCAGTCCAAGCTATTTCTATGTACAATACCCATGTACCAAAGCTATTGCTTGTAATTTTACATTTACTATATTCGATACAGATACGGTTACCTATGTTCCAACCATTACCACTAAAGACATACAACCTGCATCTGCAGGGGGAGACATCATAAGCCAAAACATTGTAGGGATAGATGCACTGGGCATTCTGATAGCTGATACCATAGTTTATGATTTTGGGAATTTCAACGGTGACGACATGTTTTTCCAACCTTGTGGTGATACCTTGTTTCCGGTAAATAAGCTAGAACTCATAGGCTCTGAAGTCATAACATCTCCTTTTTCGGCCTGTGGTTTAAGCGCCGGTGATAAAAATAAACTCTACCTGTTCGACAACGGCAGCGGCTGTGGGGCAGGTTCGGGAAATCAAGTAAAGGTTGTCTTCTATTGGCTCAGCTCTTTGTACAACGACACCGCATTCTTTAAGCCATATGCTGGCATGAAAAGCGGTTCAACCATCAAGTATTTGAGTAATTATGGTACTGGTGATGCAATTGACTCTTTTTCTACTACCACTGCGTCTAACACCTTGAGTTTGTCTAAAAGAGCATCATGTGGCATCTGCACTCCAGGAGATACAATTACATATACTGTGGTCTTGAGTAACAGTGCTTCTTCTCCATTGATGGTAGACTATTTCATAGACAGCTTGCCAGATGGTTACAATTTTATTGGTCTTGATCCAAGCAGTGATGTGACTACGCTGAACTCTTCTGTTTACCCAGCCACGAATGATTCTGGTATCGTTCAATTTGTAGGTAAAATTCCCACAACCCCATTTCCATATCGTTCGTATGTGGTTCCAGCCAGTGACTCCATTAAGTTGATCTATCAAGTAAAGGTACCTGGGACTTCGTCCACCACGAGTTTTAAGAATCAGGTGATTGCCTATGTGGGCAGTACCCCTATTGATACGGCGAACGCATGGACATGTGCAGGCTGTTCCTCACTCGTCCCCGTTTCAATGATCAGCTATTCAGCTGAGGCATTTGAAAATCATGTGAAATTAGACTGGATAACCGCATCTGAACTCAACAATGAAGGATTTGAACTATACCGAATGCATCCAACTGAATACCTTGGATTTGTGAAGGGAGCCGGTAACAGCATGTCAACAAACAACTATTCGTTTACCGATAACATTATACTTCATCAATCCCAAATTTATAAACTTGTTCAGCAAGATTTTAACGGGATACGGACCGAATATTTCACGGTGGTCGAGCCCAAGGTGAATGACTCCAAATTTCTGCTGTACCCCAATCCAGCAAGTGGAAAAATTCAAGTAATCAGCCAAGGAATCTATTCGGTATATAGTTATAAAATCTATTCCTCCACTGGTCAATTACTGCGTGTACACCGTCAAGATTCAAATACTTCTACCATCAATCTAGAGGAGTTTAGAGGCCAGGTAGTCTATATTGAGAATATATGCGATGGCGTTTTGCTTGGAAGACAACGGGTGGTATTATTCTAAATAGGTCTGTTCTTGTCCAAATTGATTAGCCTAAGGCTATTTTCTCACCAGCGTAATGCTCCAAGGCCCGTTGGATAGAATGCTTAAAGTGGAACCAGAAATTGATGCATGATAAGAGCTGCCTAGTGAGCTTCTTGTTCTTGTTTCCCAATCCTCTTCTGTATTAGAACAAAAAAGGTTTGTCACCTGTAAGGCATAGACTTGCAAAGCACCTGTTTCAGTAACCAAATAAACATTAGATATTCCATCATTACAAGGACCTTCAAACTTTAATTTACTGTTCGACTGGAAGGTGATAACAAGAGGATCTATAGACTCTGGATAGCTAGTGGTACTTTGAGTATTATTGTCGGTAGAAGATACCAATTCCCAGCTCCCTATGATTTTAGAAGCAAAAGACACATAAACTTCTGGTGTATCCTCTTCCTTGTCTTTACATGAAGATAGCACCACCATTAGCCCAAGCATGAGAGTGATAAATGCTTTCACAATAGCCCGAATATAGCAAAATAAATAGTCATATGTAAATAAAGCTAAACACCGCCATTGAGACTAGTGTGGTGGTGTCGTTGCGCTAAGAGTCATAGGATGCGACTTTAGCCCCTTAGAAATGGCACTGGAAAACTAGGAAGGCAATCGAAAAGTTTTTTGACCAAAGAGCAATTAAAACTTTAACTGTTCCTTTTTATCCCAGAGCCCCCAGTACGCGCCAACATCACCTTCGTCACCTACCTTCCATGACTCATCAAAAGACGAGAAGTAAAACATTTCAATATCTTCTTCTGATGACCAATTTTGGGCATCGATAAAGTATTTCATAAAGTTTCGTTCAGATGCAATGGACCCTTCAAATGCTCCTCCCTCGCTAGGCCAACCTGTTTCTGTGACAATCACCTTTTTGCCTCCACCGGCAGCCTTTGCCTGATTGTACATGTCTTTCATATAAGGTAAAGAATACTTAATGGGGCATCCTTCCCAGAACGGATAACAGTTTGACAAGATTACATCACAAGCTTCTGTAATTCTGGGTCTGTTGCTGAATTCATAATAGGCATCCACATAACCCATTTCAATGTTGGGAAATGCTCTTTTAAAATCATGCAAATACTCCAAAAGTTCGTCTTCGGTCAGCTCTTCTCTATACATGACCTCATTGCCAATTGCTGCAATATCAACCAAACCTTGGCTTGCCAGTTGCTTAAGACCATTCATTTCAGTCTCATTCTTCTCTTTATCTGAGCCCAACCAGGCACCTACAAGTGTTTTTATACCATACTCCTTGGCAACCCGCGCCACCAGTTCATTTCCTTCGGTACATGAAAAACTGCGAACCCATTCTGTATATGGGCGGATGATTTCTATTCGCTTTCTAATTTGATCTACGCTAATCAAATCACCTGGTTCTTGTCCATCCTCATAAATACTGTAACACAAACCGTGTATTCCGTTGTTCAGCACCTTTTTGAATAATTCCTTTAATTCTGCTTCGCCAATGGTTGAGGTATCTATACCTGCTAGCGATAAATGTCTGCCCGTTCTTTTTCCCATCTTCCTTGATTTATTATTTATTACAGTTCTCCCCTGCGTTCTTCTAATTGGGTTTTAATTTCCCTCGCTTTATCTTCATTTAAACTATACTTGATCATCACCAAAATGGCAAAAAAGGCAGTTACTGAAGGAATAATAATATCCGCTATCCGCAGATTTATCATGGTTTCAACAGTTTGTGTCGCCGAGTTCTGATCAAATCCTACTAATTTTAATACCAGCCCACCTAATATTAGTGCGATAGCCTGACCAAGCTTGACCATCCACCAGTAAATAGCGCCAAAAGTGCCCTCTTTTCTTGGCATTCCATTTTCTAGCTCATCCAAATCACATACGTCAGCCGTCATGCTCATCATTAGAGTAAACAAACCACCCAAACCAAATGCCATTAGTGGTACAGGAAGCAATATTAACCAGGGTGCTCCTTGGCTAGTATCTATGCTAAACCAAGACATACCAACACTTTCTAGGTATGGATTAATAAATTCAAAAAATGCGCCGACTGAATTATTTAGTGTTTGACCCACCGCTGTGTCGTTGAATCGTTCATTCAAACTTATATCAAAGCCCCACCACTTTAAGATGTAACCTATAATGGAAAGTGCAGTAGATATTATAAATGCTATGCGCTTGCCCCACTTGTTAGACATAGCAGAAACAATGGGAATTACCAAGAATGCAGTTAAAACGGCAGTAATAGTAGAAAACCACGCTGGCCATGTCCCAGCAAGGCCATAATCTCCATTGAACATATAGAAAACGATAATATAAAAACTAAATGCTGCTACCATCTGGAAGCCGTTAAACACCAAAAAAGTTGCAGTACAGAGTTTTACAAATGGCTTATTTTTAAAGACCTTTCCAATACCCTTTATAAGGTCTTTGACATTGCTCCATAATGTTCTGAACGAAATTTCTACTCTGTTTTCCATATTGGAAGAATCAATACCCCTGCAAAAAATTGCAGGCAGTACTCCTAATACCACACAAAAAGCCGCCACTACAGTAGACATTTTTCTCACTCCAACCGCTTGGTCTGCAAACAGATCAGGATCAGCAATAATTACCCAAAACCAAGGCACTACCATCCAAGCAACCTGCCCTACTGTATTTGCAAATGCCATAAGGCGAGTACGCTCATTGTAGTCAGAAGTCATTTCATAGCCCAATCCAACCAATGGTGTGGCATACATTGTATTGCCTATGAGAAAAATCAAGGATAAAATTAGGAAATACCAGAAATTATAGGTTTGCCCGTTTTCTGCATCGAGCTGCCACAATGCTGCAAAGAGCAGCCCACTTAAAATAGCCCCGACGAAGATATACGGTCTTCTGCGTCCCCATTTTGATGTGGTATTGTCCGAAATAAAACCCATAATTGGGTCGGTAATTGCATCAAAAATTCTGGGAAGGCCACCCAGTATTCCCGCTAAGAATGGATCCATGCCAAATGCCGTGAGCAGAAAGAACATAAAGAATCCAAGTGCTCCTGGCAATAAATTCAGTACAAAGTGGCCAGCTCCAAATGCAGCCTTCTGGCTTAAGGGCACTCTGTCCTTTGCTTGGGTTTTGTATTGAGACATAGCTTTCTTTTATTTTCTTACAATTATGGTTTGGATAGACTGCGGGTCTATAGATATAGTTTGTGCGCTAGCTGCTACTTCAAGCGTAAAGCTTTTAGCGCTTACTCCTTCATTAAAAACTACAACTACTATATCACCGTCTGGATTTTGTACTGCAGTGGCTTGTAGGTCTTTATCACTAGCTTCAAGTCCAATACTTACTGCACCAGGCCGTATAAACCTACTGAAATGGCTCATAATATAGTATAGCGGGGTAAAATACACCTCATCTGTTTCTATGTCCACTATCACTGGCGCAACACACCAGTTTTTAAACCAGTTTGGGCCCCCTTGCCTATCTAACACCATATTCCAGTCTATCCAGCCGTCAACCCAATTATTGAGACAACCAATAATATCCCTGGCATAACGATTTACCGGCGCGTATTTTGGGTGTAAATATTTATCTTTTTCTGAGGCCCAGTCCCAGCCCCAATCTGTGGCTTCTTTGCTCCAATACCACTGGTCATCTTGCCAATGTGGAACCTCAGAATCTACACAACCCTCAGTTTCTATGAGGTATTTATTAGGAGCTTTTTTATGTGCATACTGGAGAGCCTCCGGAAAAACCTCATAGGTGCTCTCGTACCAGTGAATCGCGGTTCCGTCGAAGTACTTGCTCGAAGCTTCATCTTTATACATTTCATCTACCCACTCTTTTAAACCAGCCCTATTTTGATCATAACCTAGAATAACTTTTTTACCATAGCCGGCTTTTTCTAATTGCGGCCCAAGGTGATGGCTGACAAAATCTGTCATTTCTTTTGGGCTGTAAAGCATGCTCTCCCAATTGTTTCCATTCCCATGAGGTTCATTCTCCACTGTAAATCCCCAAATATCTATACCCTCAGCCTGGTATGCATCCAAATACTTAGCAAAGAAAAGAGCCCATGTGTCGTAATATTTGGGTAGAAGTTTCCCTCCCACATAATTGTTGTTGTCTTTCATCCACGGAGGAGCAGTCCAAGGAGAACTGATAATTTTAAATCCATCAGAGCTGACAGCCATGGCATCTTTTATCATAGGAATGATGTCATCCATATCTTCATCAATAGAGAAATGCTCCAACAACATATCATCTGAAACCGGTGCATAAGTATATTGACTTAGAGAAAAATCACAAGAGTTCATATGGGTGCGTGTAAGAGAATACCTAGCGCCTTCATCTGCAAAGTACGCATCTATAATTTCTTTGCGGCGTTCAAGGCTTAAACT
>JAHEKB010000029.1 GCA_024638525.1 Bacteroidota bacterium | reverse complement strand
CTCTGCAACTGGCAGACCAAGAGGTTATATCAGACACTTTGGACTGAGTAGAAACGTATTTAGAGAAATGGCTTCTAAAGGTCTTATCCCAGGTGTAACAAAAGCAAGTTGGTAGAAGATGAGTAAAGTAACAGATCCAATAGCAGATTACCTTACCCGTATTAGAAACGGAATCAAGGCCAATCACAGAATTGTCGACATTCCAGGTTCAAACCTAAAAAAGGCGATGACCAAGGTATTGTTTGACAAGGGCTACATCTTGAACTACAAGTTCGACGATGAAGCTGGTCCACAGGGAACGATCAAGATAGCATTGAAGTATCATCCCGTAACCAAACTTTCGGCCATCAGGGAACTGAGAAGAATAAGCAAGCCGGGTCTAAGACAATACAAAGGGCATGAGGAACTTCCCAGAGTATTGAATGGTCTTGGTATAGCGATCGTGTCTACATCCAAGGGTGTAATGACCGACAAGGAAGCGAGAAAAGAAAATGTGGGAGGCGAAGTATTGTGCTTCGTTTCATAAGAAAGAGATATGTCACGAATAGGAAACAACCCCATAGCTAAGCCAGAAGGTGTTGAAATCACCATTGACGGGCAGACCATTAATGTGAAAGGTCCCAAAGGCGAATTGAGCCAAACCGTTCACTCGGGTTTGACCATTAACAATGAGGATAATCAAATTACTTTGGAGAGAACTGGTGATACGAAAGAGTTGAAAGCCATGCACGGTCTGTACCGTTCATTGGTCAGCAATATGATCACTGGTGTGCATGAAGGATATAAGACCGTTCAAGAATTGGTTGGTGTTGGTTATAGAGCCAATGCACAAGGTCAATTACTAGAATTGAACTTGGGATATTCTCATGGAATATTCATGCAGATTCCGCCAGAGGTTAAGGTAACCACAGAGGCCGTTAAGGGCCAGCCACCAAAGGTGATCTTGGAAAGCCATGACAAGCAATTGGTTGGACAAGTTGCGGCAAAGATTCGCTCGTTGAGGCCACCGGAACCTTACAAAGGCAAAGGTATCAGATTTGAAGGTGAACAATTAAGAAGAAAAGCAGGGAAGACTGCAGCTAAATAATAAAGGATGATAGCTAAGAAATCACAAAGGCGTTTTAAGATTAAAAAGCGCGTACGCAAGCACATCATTGGCACTGCCGATGTTCCAAGACTTTCTGTTTTCAGAAGCAACAAGGACATCTATGCCCAATTGATTGATGACAGCAAGGGAGTAACTCTTCTTGCCACATCCAGTAAAGGTCTCAAAGGATCGAAAACGGAGCAAGCCTCCAAGGTGGGTAAGGACTTGGCGGATAAAGCCAAGGCGAATGGAATAGAGCAAGTAGTATTTGACCGGAACGGATACTTGTATCACGGCAGAGTTCAAAATCTCGCTGAAGGTGCAAGAGAGGGAGGTCTAAAGTTTTAAGTTATGGCAACACAAACACTAAAAAGAATCAAAACCACTGACCTTGAGCTCAAGGAAACCGTGGTAAATATCAATAGGGTTGCAAAAGTGACCAAAGGTGGACGAACTTTCAGCTTCAATGCAATAGTTGTAGTTGGAGATGGAAACGGCATCGTTGGACACGGTCTGGGTAAGGCAGGTGAAGTAATCGACTCCATACAGAAAGGTATAGACGACGCCAAGAAAAACTTGATCAAGGTTCCGGTAATCAACGGCACTATTCCTCATGAACAGTACGGTAAGTATTCAGGAGGTAAAGTGTTCATGAAACCGGCTGCCAATGGTACTGGTGTAATTGCAGGAGGTGCTATGCGTGCTGTTTTTGAGAGCGCTGGAATCCATGATGTATTGGCCAAGTCAAAAGGTTCTTCTAATCCTCATAATGTGGTTAAAGCAACCATCAACGCACTCTCTCAAATGAGAGATGCATATTCTGTTGCTGAACAACGTGGAACATCTTTGAACAAGGTATTTAACGGATAAGAGCATGGGGAAAGTTAGAATTACACAGGTAAGAAGCGCAATCAGACGTCCAAAAGATCAAAAGAGAACGTTGGTTGCCCTAGGTATCACCAAATTGAACCAAAGCCGCGAGATTGAAGAATCAGCTGCTGTAATGGGAATGGTGAAAAAAGTTGAACACTTGCTAAAAGTAGAAAAGTTGTAATATGGATCTAAGTAATCTAAAACCAGCTGAGGGATCAGTCAAAAAGAAGAAGAGAATAGGTCGCGGTGAAGGCTCTGGAAGAGGAGGAACCTCGACCAAAGGACATAAAGGTGCTCAATCCAGAACAGGATACAGCAAGTCTCTCGGATTTGAAGGAGGGCAAATGCCGCTTCAACGCCGTGTTCCAAAATTTGGATTTAAGAATCCTAACAGGGTGGAATATGTGGGTATCAACTTGGATAGACTACAAGAGTACGCAGACAAGCACAAGCTTAAAGAAATAACCATAGAAGACTTGAGAGCCAAAAAGGTGATCAAGCGAACTGATTTGGTTAAAATCCTCGGACGAGGAGAATTGACTTCTAAGCTTGCGGTCAAAGTACACGCCTATACTAAATCAGCCAAAGAAGCTATTGAAAAAGCAGGAGGTTCAGTAGAAGCGATTCAAGCATGAAGAAATTAATAACCACTTTAAGGAATATCTTCTCTATCGAAGACCTCAGAACCAGGATCATAAACTTGGCTCTGTTACTGCTGGTCTATCGAATAGGAACATTCATTGTCATCCCTGGAGTAGATCCGGTTATCCTTGGAGAGCTAAACAAGGCTGCAAAGCTCGAAGGCCTGTTGGGACTAATCAATACCTTCTCTGGTGGAGCATTTGAGCGTGTTTCGGTCTTTGCATTGGGTATCATGCCCTATATATCGGCATCTATTGTTGTTCAGCTATTGACCATTGCGGTTCCCAGTTTTCAAAAGATGCAGAAAGAAGGAGAGGACGGAAGAAGAAAGATCAATCTCATTACCCGTTACCTAACTATTGCGATTACTGCAGTGCAAGGAATGGCCTATTTGGTCAATTTGAAAAGCACCAAAGCGGAGGCTTTGATGGGAATGAATTGGACCATGTTCTTGGTGGTAGGAGTTACCGTGTTGGTTGCGGGAACCATGTTCGTGATGTGGTTGGGTGAAAGAATCACAGATCGGGGTATTGGAAACGGTATATCCATAATCATTATGGTGGGCATCATCGCCAGACTTCCATTGGCTCTGCTCGCAGAGATTCAAGGTAGGTTTGAGACTGGTGGATTCATCATGTTCATCATTGAGTTTGTAATATGGATCGTTACGATACTCGCGGTTATTGCGCTGGTGCAAGCCACTCGGCGAATACCGGTTCAGTACGCCAAAAGAATAGTTGGGAATCGACAAACTGGAGGGGTGCGTCAGTACCTTCCACTTAAAGTGAATGCAGCGGGAGTTATGCCGATCATCTTTGCTCAGGCTTTGATGTTCTTGCCTGCTTCAGCTACACAGATATCCTTGTTTGAGAACTCGACATTCTTGCAATCCATGACTAATCCATATGGAACTTGGTATAATGTGGTATTCTTTTTCATGATTGTGTTGTTTACCTATTTCTATACGGCCATCACCATCAATCCTAACCAGATCGCAGATGATCTAAAGAGGAATGGAGGATTTATACCCGGAGTTAAGCCGGGCAGAAAGACTGCAAACTTCATTGGTTCGGTCATGTCAAGGATTACTCTACCGGGGTCTATATTCCTCGGATTTGTAGCCATTTTTCCTGCTTTTGCCATCATTTTTGGAGTGAACGATCAATTTGCTCAGTTCTATGGCGGCACATCTCTTCTGATCATGGTTGGGGTGATATTGGATACGCTACAGCAAGTTGAACAATATTTGATCATGAGACATTACGATGGACTCATGAAAACAGGTAGGATAAAAGGCCGAACTTCAGTAGGTGGAGCCATAACAGGATAAGTTTGATAAGACAAAAAATAGAATTAATTTTGCAGCCCTTTTAGAAATGGCAAAACAGCAGTCAATAAAGCAAGATGGAGTAATTATGGAGGCCTTATCCAACGCCATGTTTCGCGTGGAATTGGAGAATGGTCATCAAATAGTTGCAACCATTTCAGGTAAGATGAGGATGTATTACATCCGTATTCTTCCCGGCGATAAAGTTGCTGTTGAAATGTCTCCTTATGATTTGACCAGGGGCAGAATTACTTATAGATACAAACAATGAAAGTACGAGCATCTGTAAAGAAGAGAAGCGCGGATTGCAAGATTGTAAAACGCAAAGGGCGTGTGTACGTCATAAACAAGAAGAATCCAAAATTTAAACAACGACAAGGATAAATGGCACGTATAGCAGGTATAGATCTACCCAGAAACAAGAGGGGAGTTATCGCTCTCACTTACATTCACGGTATTGGAAGAAGCAGGGCTTCTCACATCCTTGGAACGGCTAAAGTCAGCGAAGACAAGAAAGTTGAAGATTGGTCAGACCAGGACATCGCGGGAATACGCGGGGTAATTGGTGATGAATTCAAGGTAGAAGGTGAATTGAGATCTGAGGTTCAGATGAACATCAAGCGATTGATGGACATTGGATGTTACAGAGGTTTGAGACATCGTAAAGGATTGCCATTGAGAGGACAGCGCACCAAGAATAATGCACGTACTAGAAAAGGTAAGCGCAAGACAATTGCTAACAAGAAGAAAGCACCTAAATAAGGTATAGATGGCAGCAACTAAGAAAACAGCTAAGAAAAGAAAGGTACATGTTGACGCTAACGGTATAGCGTTTGTCAAGTCCACTTTTAATAATATTATAATCTCCATTACAAACAGCCAAGGTCAAGTGATTTCTTGGAGTAGTGCAGGTAAAATGGGTTTCAGAGGTTCTAAGAAGAACACTCCATATGCAGCACAAGTAGCGGCACAAGATTGTGCAAAGGTAGCTGTAGATGCAGGGCTCAGAAAAATTGAAGTTCACGTTAAGGGGCCAGGTGCAGGTCGCGAATCAGCAATTCGTACCTTGAACCAGAGCGGTTTAGAAGTGTTATTGATCAAAGATGTCACTCCACTACCTCATAACGGATGCAGACCACCTAAAAGAAGAAGAGTATAAAAGATGGCAAGATATAGAGGACCAAAAGCCAAGATCGCGAGGAGATTCCGAGAGCCAATATTCGGACCATCCAAAGCACTAGAGCGTAAGAATTATGCTCCTGGACAACACGGAAATACGCGTAGAAGAAGATCTAAGAAGTCTGAGTACGCAATCCAGCTTGCTGAGAAGCAGAAAGCAAAATATACCTATGGTGTATTGGAGAAGCAGTTTGCCAGAACATTTGACAAAGCGGCTCGTAAAAAAGGAATTACAGGCGAGAACCTATTAAAATTATTGGAAGCCCGTTTGGACAATACTGTCTTTAGAATGGGTCTTGCACCAACCAGAAGAGCTGCCCGTCAATTGGTGTCTCATAAGCACATTAAAGTAAACGGCACCATTACCAATATTCCATCTGCTCAATTAAGACCGGGCGATGAAATAGAGGTGCGCGAGCGTTCCAAATCACTGGAAGCTATTACCGATGCATTAGCTGGAAGAAAGACTTTTAGCTGGTTGGATTGGGATCAGGACCGTTATACAGGTAAGTTTCTATCTTACCCTGAGCGAGATGAGATTCCTGAAAACATCAAAGAACAATTAATTGTAGAACTTTATTCGAAATAATCATATGCCAATACTTGATTTTCAACAACCTGACAAGGTTATAATGCACAAAGAAACAGACAATTACGGTCTGTTTGAATTCAGCCCACTTGAAAAAGGTTATGGCGTAACGGTGGGTAACGCCATGAGAAGAATTTTACTTTCTTCTTTGGAAGGTTGGGCCATCACTTCTATTCGAGTTCCTGGTGTAGACCATGAATTCTCAACCATCAAAGGGGTATTAGAAGATCTAACAGAAATCGTACTTAACCTAAAGCAGGTGCGCTTTAAAAAATTGATCGATTCCAACGAGACCGAGAAAATCTTTGTCTCATTGAAAGGAAAAGAGCAATTCACCGCTGGCGAGATCGCTCGATACACCAACGCCTTTGAAATATTGAATCCAGATTTCGTAATATGCTCTATGGAGCCATACGTAAACTTAGAGATTGAGTTGACCGTTGAGAAAGGAAGAGGATATGTTCCTGCCGATGACAACGAACAAGCCAATGCACCAATAGGAGAGATTGCCATTGACTCCATCTTTACACCTATCAAGAACGTGAAATATCACGTAGAAGATTTCCGTGTTGAGCAAAGAACGGATTTTGAAAAGTTGATCTTCGAGGTTAAGACCGATGGATCGATTCATCCTGAAGAAGCTTTGAAAGAGGCTGCTAAGATTATGATCAGACATCTGGTTTTATTCTCAGATGAGAGCATTTTGCTTGATACTCAAGTTCAATCTCATAAGAATGAGGTGGATGAAAACATGCTTCATATGAGAAAGATCCTCAAGACTCCGTTGTCGGATTTGGATCTTTCAGTTAGAGCATATAATTGCTTGAAAGCGGCAGAAATCAGAACCCTTGGAGAATTGGTAAGCTACCAGATAGAAGACCTACTCAAATTCAGAAACTTCGGCAAGAAGTCATTGACAGAGCTTGAAGATTTTGTAAAAGAGAAAGGTTTGAACTTCGGTATGGACATTTCTAAATACAATCTGGAAGACGAATAATCATGAGGCACGGAAAGAGATTCAATCATTTAGGTAGAAAGAAGGGGCACAGAGAGGCTATGCTAAATAATATGGCTAGCTCTTTGATCATGCACAAACGCATCTTCACTACAACTGCAAAGGCCAAAGCTTTGCGCAAGTTTGTGGAGCCTTTGATTACTAAATCAAAAGACAACACCACGCATTCTAGAAGGGTGGTATTTGGCTATCTTCAAGATAAGGACGCCGTGAATGAGCTATACACCATAGTTGCTCCTAAGATTGGAGACAGACCGGGTGGTTATACTCGAATTCTAAAGACGCACAACAGATTGGGAGACAATGCTGAAATGTGTATGATGGAATTGGTGGACTTCAACGAAATGATGTTGGAGGCTAAAGAAGCCAGCAAAAAAGCCAAGGGCAGCAAGCGTACCCGTAGAGGTAAGAAGCCTGCAGCCAAGGCCGCAGCTCCTGAAGCACCTAAAGCAGAGGAAGTTGTTGAAGAAGCGGAAACGCAAGCTGATGACTCAGTTGAAGAAAAAGTAGAAGCTGTAGCTGAAGAAGTGGTTGCAAAGGAAGATGTAGTTGAAGAGACTACAGAGAAGGCAGAAGATGCCGTTGAAGCAGCAGAGGAGAAGGCAGAGGATGTTGTTGCAGAAGTCAAAGCTGAAAGCGAAGAAGCACCTGAGGCAGAAGCCGCAGACGAGGCAACTGAAGCTGAAGAAACTTCAGACGAACCATCTGAGGATGCTGAGAAAAAGAAGGAAGATAAATAGCAATCAGAATATTATACATAAGAAAGGGTCGCGATTTCGCGACCCTTTTTTTATATCTTATAAATATCTGTGGGGTTATCTAGAATGATGGCTCTGTTCCCTCTAATAGCAATTGGAGAACGAACCAAATCCGGGTTGTGCATCAAGAGATAAATCCAGTCTCTGTCTTCAAAATCTCTGCCCCTGATGTTCTTTTGATAGTAGGGCTTGGATTTGTCTAATAGGTCCTTGGGAGACTTATCCAGCTTAGATAATATATTTTTCCAAATAGTGCCCGTACCAATAGTGCGGTGAATATCAAAAGTTTGAACAGAATTGGAAATACTCTTTGCATAAGCAATGGCTTTTTTTGCTTTGCTGTCCGAATGACTGTAATAGATCTGAATTTCCGCGTTACCTGTAAGCGTTTTATGCATTTTAGAGAGGTTTAGTTATCCTAATGTAGGGAATTGTCCCAATGAAAGCAAGAAGATTGCTCTAAGGAGCTGAAAACCTGACTGGAATGTTTTGCACGGTATAGTTAATAAACGGGAGGACGGGAACCGGAAACGGAACCGTGAACCGATAACCGGAGCCGGTCCTCCTTCGCTGATGCTTCGGAGGATGATAGAGCCGAGAACGGGAACTGACCCTTTCAAACCCTCAAACCTCCGAACCACTCTCTAGTCACTAATCACTAGTAACTCGTCACTAGTACCTAGTCACTACATCGTCCTTCAAACCTTCGAACTTTCATTCCTTCAAACTTTTCTATTTGAAATACCTAAAGTCATGCCCCGCCTTCAGCTGGATCACGAATTCATACATCAATTTAATTACGGCATCAATGTCATCGTAGGCAACCGTTTCAACGGTGGTATGCATATACTTCAATGGGAGAGAGATAAGTGCCGATGCTACACCGATATCGCTATAAGCAAAAGCATCTGTATCTGTTCCGGTCCATCGGCTTGCAGCCATGCGTTGGAATGGAATTTTTTTCTTGTCGGCTACATCAATGATCATTTTCAAGAGATTGTTTTGAACTGCAGGTCCTGTTGTTAAGCAAGGACCACCGCCGCATTTGGTATCTCCTTGCTCTTTCTTGTTGTACATAGGAGAGTGTGTGTCATGGCAAACATCGGTAACTATCGCAAGATCGGGCTTTATTCGGCGTGACACCATTTCTGCACCTCGGAGTCCAACCTCTTCTTGAACGGCATTAACAATGTACAAGGTAAATGGCAGCTTTTTCTTTTTCTCTTTTAATAGTCTGGCAACTTCTGCAATCATGAATCCGCCAGCGCGGTTGTCCAACGCTCTTGCTACAACATATTTCTTATTGAGCTCCATAGCGTCGGCTTCAAAAGTGACTACCGTTCCCACGTGGATACCCATTTTTTCTACCTCCTCTTTATTATCGGCTCCAACATCTATGGACAGGTTCTTTAAACTGGGCTGAGGTTCTTTTGAACGATCTCTTACATGAATGGCTGGCCACCCAAATACTCCATCAACTGCTCCTTTATCTCCGTGCAGTTTAACGCGCATACTTGGAGCTATTTGATGATCGCTTCCACCGTTTCTAACGACATAGATGTAACCCTTGTCATCGATGTAGTTAACAAACCAAGATATTTCATCTGCATGGGCCTCCAATACGACTTTGTAATCACACCCCGGATTGATTACTGCTATTGCCGTTCCGTATACATCCACTTCGTATTCATCTATGTACGGCTTTAGATAATCAAGCCAAAGCTTTTGTCCTGGGCTTTCAAAACCAACCGGTGAATTATTGTTTAAATAGGAATGAAGAAATTTTTTGCTTTTTGCGTTCATAGCTCAATTTATAGTTGACAAATCTACACTTATCACATAAAAAAAGGCGGTAAAAACCGCCTTCTCTTTTTTGTTTTATTTGATCAGGATATCCCTTTGAAAAGCTTGCGCAATCTAATGGTTCCCCTATCACTTAAATAATAGAGTATCGGCACGATTACCAGTGTTAGGAAAGTGGCAAAGATCAAACCGTAGATAACTGCCCAAGCCATTGGACCCCAGAAGTCCGCGTTTTGACCCCCCCAATAAATTTCGGGTTGTCCTTCACGCAGCAATCTGCCAAAGTTAATGTTGAATCCTATGGCTAATGGAATCAAACCAAGCACTGTGGTGATGGCTGTTAAGAGCACAGGCCTCAAACGGGTTTTACCGCTTTCAACAATGGTTTGAATTATGTCGTCATTGCTCAAGGTCTCTTTGTCTCCCATACCCAATTCTGCCCGTTTTCTTTTGCGCAACAAATTGATGTAATCAATCAGTACAATGGCGTTGTTAACCACAATACCTGCGAGCGAAATGATACCCAAACCAGTCATCATGAAAGAGAATGTGGTTTGCGTGATTGCAAAGCCTAAGAATACCCCAATAGTACTGAATACCACCGTCAGTAAGATGATAAACGGTCCGGCCAGTGAATTGAATTGCGATACGATAATCAGGAAGATGAGGAAAACTGCAATCATCATAGCCGTCATTAAGAAAGCAATGGATTCACCTTGATCTTCTTGCTCGCCAGTGAATTTAAATTCATAACCGTCTTTCATTTCGTGGTCCGCTAGCAAGGTTTTGAATTTACCCACGATCTCGTTGGCATTTGCACCTTCTTCCACTTCTGAGAATATGGTGATCATCCTGTCCAAGTCCTTGCGTTTAACTGTTCCGTAAGTGGAATTGTATTGCACATTGGCAACAGCAGTTATGGGTACCTGAGAGATCTTACCCGTTGCCATATCTCTGAAAGTGATGCTCGTGTTCAGGAGATTACCGAGGTTGTATCGATATTCATCATTTAACCTCAACTGAATCTCGTAATCATCTTCCCCTTCTTTATAAGTAGAGATTTCTTTGCCGAGCAATGCAGTTCTGATGGTAGCTGCGATTTGCATGGTACTCAAACCAAACCTTCTTGCGGCATCTCGGTCAATGCTGACCTCAAGCATGGGTTTGCCAATCTCAAGATCGGTCTTTAATTGATCGACCCCGGGTATTTGAGCAGCCTCCATCTTCTTTTTAATCTTCTCAACCTCTTCGATAAGCGTGAGATAATCCTCCCCTTTTACTTCAACATTGATCGGTTTTCCCACTGGAGGGCCCATATTGTCTTTGGCAAAAGTGAGCTGGGCCTCAGGAAAATCGGCGCATGCCTCCTTTATCTCTTGCATAATTTTGGAAGTAGAAACATCCATCATAAACACCCTCTTCTCATATTCAAAAAAGGAAACCGTAATTCTGGCCTTGTGAGGCGAAGAACCGCTTTGGGGACCTTCATTGGGGTCTGCAGTCTTCTCACCAACCTGGGCCAATACCGCCTCAACGATAGTATCGTAAGGTTCAACGGCTTTGATGATGCGACTTTCAAGATCACGGGTCAGTTTATTGGTCTTTTCAATATCTGTTCCGAGAGGCGCTTCGATGAAGACATTAACCATATTGGGTTCAGTTTCTGGGAAGAACACTTGAGGAGGCGTGAAAGCTCCATAGATCATTTGAGTTAAAATAAACAATCCAAAGATCCCGCCGATGAAAGCATAAGGTCTCCTGCCACTGAGCGCTTTGGAAATAAAGCGCGAATAAGAACTCTCCAACCCAGGCATCACATTGGTCATAAAATAATCTCCACCGGGCTTAAGAACATACCTATTGGCAATCGACAGTATCAATCCTACAAGGAATAAGCCGCCTATCAGCGCTCCACCGACAAAATAGAACAAGATGGCCGCCAATAAAATGAGGCCCATCCTTATCCAAAACTTTCGTGCCGGTTTCTTCTCTTTATTGCCTTTTTTGATCCAGTCAGAGGTCAAAACGGGATTAACTACCAATGCAACAAATAGGGATGAAGACAGGACTATTACCAATGTGATTGGCATGTACTTAAAGAATTCACCCATCAGGCTGTCCCAGAATAGTAGTGGCAAAAAGGCCGCTACGGTGGTTGCTGTAGATGCAATGATCGCCGTTGCCACTTCGCCGGTTCCTTGCTTGGATGCATCGTTTTTGTCCTTTCCTTTATCTGCATAGAGTCGATAGATATTCTCCACGATAACAATACCGTTGTCCACCAACATCCCCAGAGCCAAGATCAAAGAGAACAGAACCATCATGTTCAATGTGGTCCCGCTGAAATTCAGTATTCCTATCCCCATAAGCATGGAGAGCGGAATAGCGATTCCCACAAACATGGAATTTCTCAAACCCAAAAAGAATATCAGCACACCGATAACAAGGAATACCCCCATGATAATGCTGTTCTCTAAGTTGTTGACCATATTCTTTGTGAATTTGGACTGATCATTGGTAATAACTACTTCGAGGTCTTTGGGGAAATACTCCATTTGAGCGTCCTTCACAATTTGCTGAATCTTCTCCGCAGCATTTATCAAGTTAGACCCGCTCTTTTTCTTAACATCAAGTGTAACCACGGGCTGAGCATTCAATCGGGCATAGCTCGTAGGCTCCTTTGGGCCAAAGCTAACTTCTCCGATATCTCTCAGGTATACAATATTTTGATACTCACTCTTGACGATAACACTTTCTATTTCTCTATAGTCTTTGAATTCTCCGTCAATACGGATATTCCTCCTTGTGATATCATCACCTTCTATGCTTTTAATATCGCCACCACTCATGGTGACATTTTCACCAGAGATGGCATTTTCAATATCCTGCAAAGTGATTTCCAGGGCCTCCATTTTTACCCGGTTAATGGACACTTCAACTTCGTCCTCGGTCAAACCAGTAATATCTGCAGCGGATACCTCGCTAAGTCCTTCGATCTTATCTTGCAAATACTCTGCATAGTCCTTTAGTTTTTCTTGCGGATATTCACCGGAAACGTTGACGTTCATTACAGGAAATTCCGAAAAATCCAATTCGACAATATTTGGGTCGGATGGCAGATCTGTGGGCAAGTCAGGCTTGGCTCTGTCCACGGCATCTTTTACTTCTTGCAAGGCCTTTTCTCCATCTACATCCTGCTCAAACTCTGCAACTATGATAGAGAAATCTTGAATAGAGGTAGATTCCAACTTTTTCAAACCGGTAATGGTATTGATCTCTTTTTCCATGGGTCTGGCGACCAAATTCTCCATATCTACCGGGGAGTTACCTGGATAAGGAGTATTGACATAGATAATGGGTTGTTTGATTTCGGGGAAACTCTCCTTTGGCATAGTCACATAAGAGTTCGCCCCGATGAATGCGATTATCGCAATCATTACATAGACAGAAATCTTGTTGTTGACGGCCCAACTGGACAGCTTAAATTCCTTGATCACTTCTTTAATTTTGTTCATCGTTCTTTTTTAAGAGATGGATATTTAATCTTCAATGATCTTCACTTCGTCACCTGGGATAACATTGTTAACCCCTTCTGTAATGACAAGATCACCCTGTTCTAGCCCAGCAGTTACTATTGTGGCTGTAGGAAACTGATCACCGATCTCGATGAATCGCTTTTCAACTTCTCGTTTTTCGCCATTGGTCTTTACCACATAAATAAAGTGCTTATCTTCAGAAGTTCTAATTAGTCTCGTTGGAACGCTGATTGTGTTTTCCTCCACATAGTCGTAAGCCGTCATCATACAGAGCATATTGGGCTTGAGTTTACTTAATTCTTTCGATGGCTTCACAATGACCGTGAAGGTTCTGTTGTTTACATCAATAACATTTCCAACGGCAGCTATCTTCTCATTGAGTGTAAGGTCAATGGATGGAAAATGCAATTGAACCTCCTGACCGCGCATGACCTGACTAATATAACTCTCAGAGACATTGGCTTTAACCTTGATGTCTTTTAGGTTTACAATACGGGCAATGGGTCCTCCAGTAATGCTCCCAACAAGCTCACCTTCATTGGCCATAATGGCATCAACCGTTCCATTGATGGGGGAGGTAAGGCTGTATTTGCCCAGTTGCTGCTTTGCTGTAGCAATGGATTTTTGAAGGTTTTCGTAATTGTTTTTGGCCTGCAAATACTGCATTTCAGATCCTATATTCTGATTCCACAATCGCTCTTGTTTTTCGTAATTGGTCTTGGCGAGAAAGAGTGCATTTTCCAATTCGGCTATTTGAGAACTTGCCACAGAACCATCTAAACTCGCTATCAATTGACCTTTGGATATTCGCTGGCCTTCTCTTACATGAACACGCACCAATTTCGCAGGCACCTCGGGTGATACCATCACGTTTTGATCTGACTCTACCAATCCTTGCATCTGAAAGGGGTTCTTGAATAAACCAGCCTCGATAGTCAATGCTTTAACAGCAATGGCATTAGATCTTGCATTGGTATCCATTGCATTGATCTCTGATTTGATCTTAACAATTTCGGCTTTGAGATCTGCTAATTCATTTTCTTTCTCTATCAGCTCTTTTTGTTTAGCTTCTAAAGTGTTGGTGTCCTGCTCTCCACAAGCTATTGCGGTTAAAGTAATCAGGATTAGGGCTAGGTATTTCATTGATTTCATATTGTATGAGATTTTATAGGTTACCCAAAGCCTTGTCAAGGCTAATCTTGGCAACGTTCAATTCGTATAATGCGTTTAAATAATTTGTTTGCGCGGTGGTCAGGTCACTTTCTGCCTGGACCATTTCAAATGAGCTACCAACTCCTTCTTTGAACTTGATGGAGGTGGTATTGTAGATGCTCTCTGCAAGTTCAACACTCTTTTGCTGAAGTTGCATATTCTTATGGGCATTGATGTATTGACTTCTCGCCTGGGCTATCTCTAAGTTAATTCCGTTCTCTGCCTGTTGAATGGTATTGGCAGTCTGCATGATCTGTACTCTGACTTGATCTGATTTTGATTTCTTGTATAGACCGTCAAAAATGGGAATATTCAGATTTAAGCCATACGATGCCAAGGGGTACCATTCATTGCCAAGGTCTCCAATAGCTCCTTTCTGGGCAAAGGTGTTATAACCGTAGTTGGCATTGAGGTATATATTTGGGACATAACCCATTTTGTAGCGTTTGAGGCTTAGTTCATTGAGCAACTGTTGTTGGGCCAACATTTTCATCTCTATCCTTTGGTTCGGATCGTTGTCCATACCATAAGCTGGACTAAAGTTGCTTTCATTGAATTCTGCTAGTGACGTACTCAAATCAACATCCTGATTGACATCTAGGCCCATGGAATTGAGCAGGAATTTTTTAGCCAATACCGCTTGGTTTTGAAGATTGTTGATTCTGATCTCAAGGCTGGAAACAGAGAGGACCAATCTGTCGTGATCAAGTTTTTCAGCAAAACCTTCTTCGTACATCTTTAAAGTTTCTTGTTCCAATTGATTCAAATTGGCTAAGCTCTTATCCAATTGCCTTAGATTCTGGTCTGAAATCTGTGCCATATAATAGGCCTTCGTCACACCTTCACGCACATCAATTTCTGATTTGGATGCGATCAATTCATTGATCTTGACAAATTCCGACGCTGCTTTCAGACCAAGGAAATACGTTCCGTCAAAAACAAGCTGATTTAATCCCAATGTAGCTTGTAAGCT
>JAHEKB010000220.1 GCA_024638525.1 Bacteroidota bacterium | reverse complement strand
GTAGTATTATTACTCATGCCTAGCCAAAAGCTAATCTAAATGCATATTTTTCCCCTCGGGGCACGAAGGGGCCGGGTGTAATTTCTTTTTGCCAGCAATCATGCTGAAAAATGCAGATTTCTCTTACTTTGTCATCACATTGGAAGAACAATCCATCATACAAGCCGCGCAACTTTTAATACAAGCAGAAAAAAACAAGATGGCTACTGAGCCAGTCAGGAGAATATTAGGTACAAAGAATATTGAAACCGCCTATAAGGTGCAGCATCTTATTTCTCAGCTCAGACTAGATCAGGGTGCTCAACGAATTGGGAGCAAAATTGGTCTAACTTCGACTGCCGTTCAGCAACAGCTAGGTGTGGACCAACCGGATTATGGCTCACTTTTCAACGACATGCAGGTTCGTGATGGAGGATCACTTCCCTTTGCAGAGCTTATGCAACCCAAAGCCGAGGCCGAGATTGCTTTTGTCCTCTCTAAGGATCTGCATCAGGAAGAAATTACAGAAGATATGGTGGCAAACAGCATAGATTATGCGGTTGCCGCAATTGAGATTGTGGGCAGCAGGGTTCGCGATTGGGATATCCGCATTACAGACACTATAGCAGACAATGCTTCAGCTAGTCATTTTGTACTCGGACAGCATCGTGTTGAGCTATCAAACCTTGATCTGATTAATGCTAAAATGTCCATGACCAAAAACGGCGAAGTGGTTTCCCAAGGCGAAGGATCTGCTTGCCTGGGTTCTCCGCTTATTGCCACCACCTGGCTAGCTAGAACGATGAAATCCTTGGGACAGCCACTGAAACAAGGAGATATCATTCTCAGTGGAGCATTAGGGCCGATGTGCGGAATTGAAAAGGCCGACAGGCTTAGAGCGGAAATTGAAGGATTGGGGCAAGTAAGCATAGAAATAACATGAAAACCAAAGTAGCTATAATCGGATCTGGAAACATTGGAACCGATCTCATGATCAAGATTCTCCGCACTTCAGATGTATTAGAAATGAGCGTGATGGTGGGCATTGATCCCGGTTCAGATGGTTTGGCTAGAGCCCAGCGAATGGGTGTCGCCACAACTCACCTAGGAGTAGACGGACTGATCCAAATGCCAGAATGGTCGGCAATTGAGATTGTATTTGATGCTACCTCTGCCAAGGCACATTTGTACAATTACGACAAGATCATGGCCTACACCGGAAAGAAAATGGTTGATCTAACTCCAGCAGCTATAGGACCCTACCTCATTCCTCCTGTGAATATGGAAGATTTAGTTGATGTAGACAATGTAAACATGGTAACTTGTGGGGGTCAGGCGACGATACCCATGGTGGCTGCCGTCAGCAAAGTTGCCAACGTGCACTACGGAGAGATTGTGGCATCCATTTCCAGCAAGTCCGCTGGGCCTGGAACAAGAGCCAATATTGACGAATTCACTGAAACTACGGCAGAAGCCATAGAAAAGGTTGGAGGTGCTACCAAAGGCAAAGCAATTATTATCCTAAATCCTGCTGAACCACCACTTGTAATGCGTGATACCGTTTTTACGTTGAGCGAGCAAGCAGATAGAGAAGCCATTCGAGAAAGCATCCATGATATGGTTGCGGAAGTACAGAAATACGTTCCGGGTTATAGCCTTCATCAAGAGGTGCAGTTCGAAGATATTCCAGAAAATAGTCCGGTATTCATAGAAGGTGTGGGACATGTAAGTGGACTCAAGACCATGGTACTCTTACAGGTGATTGGGGCGGGACATTACCTGCCGGAATATGCGGGTAATTTAGATATTATGACCAGTGCCGCTTTGGCAACGGGAGAACGGATAGTTGAACAAATTAGCAAAACACAGAAGGCATGAGTGCAAAAGGACAACACCAACTCTATATACAGGATGTCACACTTAGGGACGGCATGCATGCAATTCGGCACCAGTACGATAAGGATAAATTAAGGGAAATAGCCATTGCACTGGACAAGGCCCGAGTGGATGCTATAGAAGTATCTCATGGCGATGGTTTGGCCGGATCGAGTTTCAATTATGGATTTGGCGCACATACAGACTGGGATTGGTTGGAAGGCTTGGCAGAACAACTCGAACATGCGGTACTTACCACATTGCTTTTGCCAGGCATAGGAACCATAGATGACCTAAAAAAAGCTTATGAATTAGGGGTTCGTTCTGTGCGTATTGCAACTCACTGTACCGAGGCTGATATCTCTGCCCAACATATAGACGCAGCAAAGAAACTGGGCATGGATGTAGGTGGATTTCTGATGATGGCTCATATGAATGAACCAGTGAAGTTGGCAGAACAAGCCAAACTCATGGAGTCATATGGAGCGGATTGTATTTACGTTACAGATTCTGCAGGCGCATTATTGATGGATGAAGTGGCAGACAGGATGAAAGCCTTTAAAGATGCATTGGATCCAAAGACAGAACTGGGTATTCACTGCCACCACAATCTGGGATTGGGAGTGGCAAATACCGTTGTAGCCATGGAACATGGCGCTACGCGCTTGGATGCTTCTTTGGCCGGTATGGGTGCAGGTGCTGGAAATTGCCCATTGGAGGTATTGATTGCTGTACTGAACAAAATGGAAGCCGATCACGGCAGTGACTTGCATGCGCTTATGGATGCAGCAGATGATTTGATCAGACCCCTGCAGGAAAGACCCGTGCGGGTAGATCGTGAAACTCTTTCTTTGGGCTATGCAGGAGTATATTCCAGCTTTTTACTGCACAGCGAAAGAGCGGCAGAACGATATGGTTTAGATACCCGCACCATCCTAGATGAATTAGGCAAGCGTAAAATGGTTGGTGGTCAGGAAGATATGATTGTAGATGTGGCACTGGACCTTAAGAGGAGAGTGTGAGATTGGATAGTGAGAACCCTTCGTATATAGTTTGGATTACAAATAGACTAGGGATGATAGAGGGAGTAACAATGAATAAGAAATACAAATGACGAATAAAGAGATAGCGTTGCGCTTGGATAAGGCAGCAGTGCAAGCCGTCCCTATAACTCAGATCAGTCTAGAGCAAAAGTTGACGGAGGAGCAGGCCTATGAGATTCAAGGCTTGAGCATGGAAGAACGCTATGCTCGAAATGATCGATATGTAGGTTTAAAGTTGGGCTTTACCTCATTTGCTAAAATGGAACAGATGGGTGTACACGATATGATTTGGGGAAGGCTTACTTCTGAAATGCTGTATAAAGCAGGAGATGAACTCCCCTTGCAGAACTTCATTCATCCACGCGCAGAACCCGAACTCTGTTTTTTAGTAAAGAAGGACATAGATAGAGAAATTAGCCTGGAAGAAGTAGATGAATACATTGAAGCGGTGGCCCCTGCAACGGAAATCATTGATTCCAGATATGAAAACTTTAAATTCTCTTTGGAGGACGTAATCGCTGACAATTGTTCGTCTGCGGCTTTTGTAGTAGGTGCATGGCAGAACATCAACCAAGATCTTGGAGAACTTAAGATGGAATTGCTCATTGATGGGGAAGTAGTAGAGAGTGGAAGCTCCGCAGCTATACTGGGTAATCCATGGCTGTCTGTGACCAATGCATCACGCCTTGCTGCCAAATATAATCAGCCCCTGCCAGCCGGTTCCTACTTAATGGCAGGTGCCGCAACCCCTGCGGTATTCCTCAAAGCTGGTCAAGAAGTGCTAACAAGGGTTGAACGCTTGGGTTCAGTAAAGCTCAACACT
>JAHEKB010000028.1:9876-15062 GCA_024638525.1 Bacteroidota bacterium | reverse complement strand
TACCCTATATGTCAAGTTGTATGCAAAACCTTGACCCATAGTCGCAATTAGCGTTGATTGTGCTTGTACCTGTGCCTTCGGCTTGGGTAGTCCATCATTTGGTAAACCACCTAACTGAGCCGTTGGATTGGGAAGTCTACGAACACGGAACTTTTCAGATCCCACATTCTTGGTCTTGCCATCCTTGGAGACAGAAACACTGATCGTAACTTCACGAGCAGAACCGTCTACCTTGGCATTGTACTTACCTCCACCTTGATTAGATAATCTAAGTCCTGATGAAGTGGAAACACGAATATCAGTAAAGCCAGGAACGGAAATTGACATTGGGTTATCCAACCCTACGTACAATAGGTTCATTTCAGTTGCGGCAATAGTTGCTGCAGGTCTAAAGACTTCATACTCAGCCTCAAAGGGAAAACTTTGTTCTCCTTGAGGACCTTGGACCACTATTTCCCCTGCGAAACTCTTGGTTCCAGTTCCCACGGCAGACATGGTGTATTTACCTACTCCATTTACAATATTGATTTCTTCATCACCTACTTTAATAGTGGGTTGACCTTTGGAATTAGATGCTACGAGTAGGATGTCGGCTTCATATTGTCCTCCAGACATGACAGCACTTGACTTTGCCAAAACCTTGGCTTCTAGTTTGTCAAATTTGTAATCGGTCGCATCAATTTGCTGAGCCAATTTGGTCAAGACATCTGATTCCAATGTTTTTGCATCGTTCTTGATTCTTGCAAACAAGGCCATCAAACCTGCAGAAGGATTGTGTTCGAGGTTTTCCTCTATCCAACCTTTTTGACTGAGCCCTTCTCGCTTTTCATTTTCGGCATGCAATTGACATGCGTTCAATGCAGCATTGTACAGCTCCATGTCTTTGATGGTGATGTTTGTGTCCTGTGGGTCTGGTTTGAGAAGATCAAGCAAAGCATCTCTTGTAGAGTTGATTTTTGCCATGAATTCATCTCCATTCTTGCCGTTTTCTTTTTTTACAAAGTAGTTGGCATGTTCTTCCATACGGTCTGCTGCTTCTAGAGGGGAATTTGGACCCTCTATACGGCCTCCGTACATTTCTTCAATCTTGGATTGAGTCTCGTCAATGAATGATACAAATTCCGCGGTGATGCTATTGGCCTCTTGAGCACGCTCGTAGTACGGGCGTGTCTTAGCGGCATTTTCCTCCATCTTCTTTTGGAAGGCGTCCATCGTAGTCTTGTTCTTTTCATCTATGTTAGCGGATGCAGCGATAAAACTCTGCTCCATATAGAAGAAAGACTTGAGGATCTCCTTAGATACGTTCATTGCGAGTAGGGCGATCAACACGAGGTACATCATGTTGATCATCTTTTGTCGCGGTGATAATTTAGCTCCTGCCATTTCTTAGTCTATCTGTTTAATGGAAGAATTAGCTGTTGGGACGCATTGCGTTCAACATACCACCATATATCTTGTTCAAGTTTTGAATATTTTGATCGAAACTCATCAAGTTTTGGTTGAGAGTCTGATTGATGTTGGCCACTTTAGTAGTGGTCTCCTTAAAGGTTTCTGTTGTTTCTGACAGAGTTTCCAAAGCGTTTACTGCTCTTGAATAGGAGCTGTTCATGCCTATCAATTGCTCGTTTGCTTTGTGAATATTGTCAGCGTATTCCTTGGTAGCAACGGTAGCACCACTGAGGTCTGCCATTGAACTAACATTACTAGAAAGAGATTTAAGACCTGTTCCAAGGCCTTCAATCAATTCTGGTCCGATCTTAGCTTCGGTAAGCATTTGATCCAACTGCTGAGAAACGGTTTTGTCAGAACCTGGGTCTTGGCTGTCACTTTCCATTCCTGCCAATTCAGGATAAACGAGACTCCAGTCCCATTCTTCGTGGATAGGTTCAAATGCAGAGATCGCAAAAATGATCGCCTCTGTGAACATACCAACCATTAGCATTAAGTCAGCGAAAGGCCAGTGTAATATCTTAAAGAGGGCTCCCACAATTACAATGGATGCACCAAAGCCGTAGGCCATACCCATTAGTCTCTTACCAGATCTAGATTCAAAGAAATTTGCCATAATTTTTCAGTTAAAGTTTGTTTTTAATACTATTATAAATCAATAAAATGTTGTCAAATATAAACGGAAGAATGGATTAAATATTATCTCCTATCCAATGCAGATCTTCCGATGTAGGTTTGGACGCATCTAAACCCAATGAACGACTTCGCAGTATCTTGGTATTCGTAAGATCTTGAGCCATTCTGAATGAAATAAGCCACATCTTTCCAACTTCCACCGCGGGTCACTTTGCGCTTCATGGTCAAAGGATCGCTTTCAGAAGCGTCGTATTGGTAATCTGAGTTTAAATCATGTGTGAATTGATGACTGCTTTCGTCATAAGCAGAAATGGTCCATTCGGCCACATTTCCCGCCATATTATACAGTCCGTAATCATTGGGGAAATAAGCATCGGCTCTAACCGGATACATTCCGCCGTCTGACATATAGTTACCTCTATTGGGTTTGAAGTTGGCCAATAGACATCCTTTGCTGTTTCTAGTGTAAGGGCCACCCCATGGGTACATATTGTTATCTCTTCCACCCCTTGCGGCATATTCCCATTCGAATTCAGAAGGTAATCTCCAGTATTCCGTGATGGGCATACCTTGAGCCTCCCAATATCTGTTCATCCAACGAGTTCTCCAATTACAGAAGGCGTTGGCTTGGTGCCACGAAATTCCAACAACTGGATAATCGTCGTATTTAGGGTGATAGAAATATTGCCTGGTCATTGGTTCGTTGTAAGAATAAGTAAAGTCTCTTACCCAAACCAAGGTGTCAGGATAGATCTGAACAGTCTTTTCTTTAATATAGTCCGCTCTATTGGAATTCCAATAACTTCCTCTGGCTGCTGCTTGGAAGTCGATCCACTGATAATTGTACTTCAATTGACGAATGTCAATCTGACGTCTGTACTCATAGCGCTCGCGCTCTCTGTAGTACATGTCTTCGAGTTCTTCGTAGTTCTCTTTCCAATCGATTCTACCAATTCTCACATCGGAATAATCTAGGATTTCATAGCCGTCTGGGTTCTCTGTCACCATATCGAGGTGTTCCTTTCTGGCAATGCTGTCCTTTACATACTCCACAAATTGACGATACTCGTTATTTGTGATTTCCGTATCATCCATCCACATGGCGTGAATAGAGATCTGCTTGTTAGGGGCAATGTAGGTATGGAAAATGTCCTCATCACTTTGACCGGTTATGAACGTCCCTGTAGGAATGTACACCGTTCCAAATGGTTGAGGGTGGAACCAAGGAGCTCGTCCTTGAACTCCGATTAATTCACCTCGATCACCAGCGCAGCTAGCCATCGAAAAAATAGTAGCGATAAGAAGTGCCTTAACAACGTATTTCATGTTATCTTTCATCAAAATTCTTACAAATTTAACACCAAGCTGTTGAAAAACCAATTTAAAAATGCTTCCAACCCCATATGAACGAGCGATGTTTTAGCTTTATTGTTTAAGTCCTAAAATTAAAGGAATCTGGGGGTTAGACGTATTATTCTGGTGGGAGGTTGAACGCTGTACGGCAAACAGTAGCGAATCATAATCTCATGCGTACCTTGAGAAACTCTCTGAACATTGGATACGGTGACATCGTATGAATAACCCAATTCCAACTGATCTTTTACAAATCCTATGAGAACAGAAACAGCATCTGCATTACCCCAGTTTCTCCAGGCCAATCCACCTCTCAATTTCTGATTGTATAGTGCGGTAGCACTGAGGTCTACTTGTGGTTCATAGCCATATGAACCCGTAATCCCATATTTGAATAAGACAGTTGGTTCAAGTGTCAAGGACGGATTCAATTCGTAATCTGCGCCGATAACGGTAAAGTAGTGATGTACATAATCCCTGTAAAAACCTCCACCCAATTGCGTATATGAAGCCTGATTCAACTGAGTGACTGATGCTCCAGCAAAGAAATCCTTGAATGGACCTAGTCGTTGCTGCTTGAAATAGACTCCTGCATTAACATTGAAAAGTCCTTGACTTACCGATTGATTGGGAATCAATGGATCATTGGGATCTCTGAACTTGAAGTTGGGGTTTACCACTCCAAATTGTTGAACGCCTAATCCCGCTCCCACAGCAAGTTCTCTAAATCCTTTTTGCATTCTCCGTTTGTAGTTAAGGTTCAATCGCAAGGAGGTCGTTTTGGTTACACCAACATTGTCATCAACTATGCTTAGACCCGCTCCGATGAAATTCCTTTCTGCTTTATCTACTTTAAACAATGTACTGATGTTCACATTGTGCGTTTCCGGTGCTACATTGTCTACTGAAGATTCTGGAACACCATCTGTTCCACGCTCCAGAGTTACATCGTCAAAATCTCTCCACTGTAAGTGAGTCACACCTGAAATGCAAATAAAACCTGTATGCTCACCTGCCGAGGCTGGGTTATAAGCTTCTTGGTTAAATCGGAAGTGAGTGTAATACGGCTCTTGTTGTGCCATGGCAGTGATGCCTGCGAAGATCAAAAGAAGGGTAAGGGTCTTTTTCATAAAGCTTGCGCAATTTAACATAAAAAAGTTGACAGATACAATAGGAACAGCAAGGGCTGTTGCTTTATTGTGTACAAGATTAATAACGCATTATGTGCTGAGCTTGTCTTCTACTTTCTCCATGAGTTCAGAAGCCAATTCAGATGCCTTACTCATGAGTTCTGTGGCTTGTTTGTTTAATTTATCTGCTGTAGAACGATTGCCGAGGTCTTTGGTGTTGACCAAGACGTTCATATATGCACCCTTGATGGCCGTTTCTGTGCACAGAATTCCCACCCCAGTATCAGTAATGCTGGCCTTATTTCCCTTATCAACCATCTCAGTTAGAATCTCAAAACTCCTAAAGGCTTCTTGCATGACCATCCAAGGAACCTCAGCGGCATATTGACTTGCTTTTTCAATGGCTTCTTTTCTGGCTGTGTGTTCAGTCTCGGAGTCTTTTGGCATTCTGATGGCATCAATTATAGCATTGAACGAACGCGTATCTTCATCTACCAAGTACAGCAATTTGTCTTTAATGTCTTGACCTTTTTCGGCACATTCTGAGAAGAACTCAATTCTGTCTTCCCAACCTCGTTTATTAGCCCCTAAATTGGCAACCATGGTTCCAAGAGAAAC
>JAHEKB010000028.1:3988-9866 GCA_024638525.1 Bacteroidota bacterium | reverse complement strand
TAGAGCTCCGACATAAGCAGAAATACTCCCGCCGCCTGGTGCCATGCTTTCAGATGCCGTCTCATTGGCAAGGTCTTTTGCACTCAAGCGTATCAAACGATCATCATTCATTGCTTTGAGTTGATATTCAATGATTTTCTTTTTGGGATCAAAAGGACCCAATTCATCCAATCCAAGGCTTTTAACGGCTATGTGAATCAATTCTTCCTCGCTGACGCCCACAGACCGTTCTTGCTTTTGAAGGAAATGTTTGCCGGCATCCGTCATGGCTTTTAGAGGGATTAGACCTACGAGTTCACTCCCTGTGATTCTCAATCCTCTTCTGCTTGCACTTTCCATACAGGCATCAAAAAAATCATGAATGGAAGTTTGTTTAAAATCCAACAAATTTGCCGATACCTGAGCCTGTTGATATTCATCAATATACCAACCCACTGCTTGCACGGCTTTGCACTTGCCAGCTATGCGAACTGCTTCTCCATTTTCGTCCCGGACAATCTCTCCGGCATATGGATTTCCGCTTCTCTTTACGCGTCCATTCTCCCTCACATCAAAAGCAATTCTATTGGCCAAGCGGGTTGATTTAGTATTGAGATTGATGTTGTAAGCGATGAGAAAATCTCTGGCTCCAATGACCGTTGCCCCACTTTTGGCACTGTATTCTTGTGGGCCATAATCAGGTTTCCATTCCGGTTGCTTGATTTTTTCAAAAAATCCCTCGTATTCACCTGCTCTAATATTGGATAAAACCACCCGCTGATCAGATTTGGCTGCATGGCCATATAAATATGTGGGGATACCGTTTTGTTCTGAAACCTTTTGCGCCAAGCGATTGGCCCAAACCGCAGTTTCTTCCATGCTTATGTTAGCCACCGGTATCAATGGACACACATCTGTCGCACCCATTCTGGCGTGTTCTCCTTTGTGTTTGCTCATATCAATAAGCTCACAAGCTTTTGTTATAGCCTTAAGGGCAGCATCCACGACTTTCTCTGGTGTTCCAACAAAGGTTACTACAGTTCTATGGGTTGCTGCGCCGGGGTCTACGTCAAGGAGCTTGACACCTTCAACGGATTCAATTTCATTGGTGATCTGCTCAATCACATTCATGTCCCTGCCTTCGCTAAAGTTGGGGACGCATTCTACCAATTGCTTTTTCATTCTTGAGAATAGGAAGCAAAAATAATTTGACTTGACACATAACAAGCCGATTGAAAGAATTCTTCTGCGCGAAACTTACTTTTGCCAGCCTTGAGGTATAAGCTCACAATATCATATGACGGCACTGAGTACAGTGGATGGCAGATACAACCTAATGCCACAACTGTGCAAGAGGTGGTTGAGCAGTCATTGTCAAAAGTGCTCAATAGACAAATCAGGGTGGTTGGCTGTGGTAGGACGGATGCTGGCGTACATGCTTCCTGTTATGTGCTACACTTTGATTATCCCGGAGAAATAGAGAGCAAACTCTTATTCAAAATGAATCAAGTATTGCCTCCTTCAGTAGCGGTTTTAGATTTGGAATTAGTGGAATTTGATTTTCACGCTCGTTTTGATGCCAGTTCAAGGACTTACCACTACTTGGTTCATTTTCAAAAGGATCCTTTTAAATATATGAAGAGCACTTTTTTGTTTCAAGCTGTTGATATGGCGCAAATGAACGAATGCGCTGCTCTGCTGTTAGACTATGATGATTTCGCTTCTTTTTGCAAAGCCGGAGCAGATAATAAAACAACGCTTTGCAACATATACGAAGCTGACTGGACCCAGATTGGCGATCAAATGAAATTTGTGATAAAGGCAGATCGCTTTCTCAGGAACATGGTTAGAGCCATTGTGGGAACTATGTTGGATGTGGGTTCAGGAAAGATTACGGTTGCTGAATTTAAGGCTATTATTGAAGCAAAGGATCGATCGAAATCTGGAAAAAGCGCTGCGGCATGCGGCCTTTATTTAGCAGGAGTAGAATACTAGATGAGTAAAAAAGACACGACAGGAGCAGCATTTGATCTGAATTTGATCGGACGAATAGTGCGATTGGCAAGACCTTATAAGTCTCAATTTTTTCTGGCCATTGGCTTGACCATTGTCATCACTGCACTTGCGCCTTTGCGACCAATTTTGGTCCAAAGAACCATAGATATTCATATTGCCGCGAAAAATGCTGAAGGAATCATCTTCTATTGCAGTTTAATATTGGCGCATATTGTCTTTCAGACTTTGGTGCTTTTTCTGCATACATATATTACCAATCTGCTCGGTCAAAATGTAATTAAAGATCTTAGAATACGGGTTTTTAAACACATACTATCGCTGCGCAAACGATTTTTCGATCACAGCAAAGTGGGCACTTTGGTTACCCGCTCTGTGTCCGACATAGAAACGGTGAGCAGTTTCTTTTCGCAAGGGCTTATATCAATTATTGGTGATGTTGCTCAACTTCTGGTGGTCTTAGTGGTCATGTTTGTCCAAGATTGGCAATTGAGTCTGGTGGCTCTGAGTGTACTTCCAATACTGTTAATTGCATCGGAGTTTTTCAGAAGAGGCGTGCGAAAATCATTTCAACAAGTGCGAACCCAAGTGTCAAAATTGAATGCATTCGTGCAGGAACATATCGTAGGAATGGATGTTGTTCAGATTTTTGGGAAACAAAGGCAAGAATTTGAAAAATTTGAAAAGATCAACAGGGGGCATTTGAACGCCTATAAAAAATCTATTTTCTATTATTCCATCTATTTTCCCATTGTTGAAATATTGAGTTCTGTGGCTATCGGTTTAATCATTTGGTGGAGCGCAAGAAGCATCGGTGTGGACTCCTCTCCAGGCATGATCATTTCATTCTATATGTTCATATCAATGATATTTAGGCCCATCAGAACTATAGCAGATCGCTTCAATACTATGCAAATGGGCATGGTTGCGTCCGAGCGAATTTTTGAGTTGGTGGATGATCAGTCTGATGTGGAATCAGGGGGTCAAATCGCCTCTGAGCTGGAAGGAAGAATTTCTTTTAAAGATGTGTGGTTCGAGTACAACGAGAATGATCCGGTTCTCAAGGGCATCAGCTTTGACGTAAACAAAGGACAGTCCGTAGCTTTAGTTGGGGCAACGGGAGCAGGAAAGTCATCCATCATTAGTTTGATAACGAGGCTCTACGATATTAAGAGTGGAAGCATAGAAATAGATGGTTTAGATCTCAAAGAATATGATCTTGAAGCCTTGCGTAAACAGGTGTCTGTAGTTCTGCAAGATGTCTTTCTCTTCGCGGGAACTGTGAGTGATAATGTTCAGTTGAAAAGTACAGAGGTCAGCTTAGAGCAAATGAAATGGGCAGCTGAAGAAATAGGTGCATCGGATTTTATTGAGGGGTTGCCAGAAGGCTGGGAGTACGATGTAAAAGAAAGAGGAGGCTCGCTATCTGTAGGTCAAAGACAACTCATTAGTTTTATCCGAGCATTGGCTTTTGATCCCAAAGTATTGATATTGGATGAGGCTACATCCAGCGTAGATTCAGAAACGGAGCAACTCATACAAGAAGCTACAAAAAGGCTAATGAAGAATCGAACGTCTATCGTTATTGCGCATCGATTATCTACCATCAGAGAAGCAGACCAGATTATCGTTCTGGACAAAGGTGAGATAGTAGAAAAGGGAACGCATCAAGAACTTATAGAACACGAAGGCTACTACCATCAGCTGTTTCAGAAGCAGTTTGAGTTGACTTGACCATTTCAATTATCCACAAACCTTGGATTGCTTGCAGGAGGGTATAATTTTGAGCCCTTCAATGGAAAGGGTAGTATCCGGAATCAGGCCAACAGGCAAACTACATCTTGGTAATTATTTTGGTGCGGTGAAGAGCTTTCTTCAAATGCAAAAAGAATATGACTGTTTCTTCTTCATTGCAGACCTTCATTCTCTAACAACTCACCCTAAGCCTTCTGATCTTCACGCAAATGTGAGAAGTGTTTTAGCAGAATACTTGGCGATGGGACTGGATCCTGAACAATGTGCTTTGTTCATACAAAGTGATATACCTGCTATTCCAGAATTGTACACCTATATGAATATGAATGCGTATCTAGGTGAACTACAACGCTCTGCTTCATTTAAAGAAAAGATTAGAACCCAACCCAATAATGTCAATGCGGGATTGCTTACTTATCCGGTATTGATGGCGGTAGATATATTAGTTCATCACGCAGACTATGTTCCAGTGGGCAAGGATCAGCAACAGCATCTGGAAATGACGCGTCAATTCGGAAATCGATTTAATAGGCTTTACGAACAAGAGTATTTCACTGAACCGCAAGCATTTAGCTTTACGGGCGAATTAGTCAAAGTACCAGGCCTTACAGGACAAGGCAAAATGAGTAAATCCTCGGGAGATGCCGATACTGTAATTTTTAACGAAGATGATGAAGTAATACGCAAAAAGATAATGAGGGCAAAGACCGATAGTGGTCCAACATCATTGAATCAAGAGAAACCCGAGGAGATACAAAACTTGTTTGATCTCATGGCCTTGGTTTCGGATTCTTCTACACTTGAGCATTTTGACCAGAGCTATGCCAATTGTGAGATCCGATACGGTGATATGAAAAAGAAATTGGCGGAAGACATGGTGAATTTTATATCGCCAATAAGAGAAAGAATTAGAGAAGTAGAGCGCGATGAGGGGTATTTGTCCAAGGCTGCAAAAATTGGAGCGGACAAAGCCAATGAAAGCGCAAATAAGACATTGAAAGAAGTCCGTGAGATCATTGGCTTCAGAAAGTTTTACTAAATATTTGTAAGAACCAAATTTACTCAGAAGACCTATGCATATAGCAGTTGCCGGTAACATCGGATCAGGAAAAACGACATTGACCAATTTGCTTGCCAAGCACTATGACTGGGAAGCCAGTTATGAAACCTTGGATGATAATCCATACATCACGGATTTCTATGATGACATGCAGCGGTGGTCTTTCAATTTGCAGATATACTTTCTACATACGCGATTCAACAATATCATAAGGTCTAAATCTAATCCAAAGACCACCATTCACGACAGGACCATTTACGAAGACGCCTATATTTTTGCTCCGAACCTCCATGCCATGGGGCTGATGTCAACACGCGATTTTGATACCTATCAAGCCTTGTTTTCAAACATTAAATCTTTGATTGAAGCGCCAGATCTTATGATCTATCTCAGAAGTTCAATTGGCAATATTGTGGGTCAGATCCAAAAAAGGGGCAGAGAGTATGAGGACTCCATTCGCCTGGATTACCTCAAGAGACTCAATGAGCGTTATGAAGCTTGGATATCAACCTATAAAGACGGCAAATTACTGATAGTGGATGTGGATGACATCGATTTTGAAAACGACCCAGAACACTTGGGGAATATCATTAGCAAAGTGGATGCCGAATTACACGGCCTCTTTTAATTTCTTGTCCGCCTCAAGCGTTCGTACAAATGATTTTTGTAGTTGATGTAAAAGGGTAGATCAATGGGGTAGCCCAAACTGTTGTTAATAGTAATGGTGCCTCTTCGGCTTATGATTCCCGCCTCGGCATCCCGGATTTCGATATAAAAGGTGTCACCTTTGTGTTCTAGCCTCTTTAGCTTGTCTAGATAAAAGTCTACATACTCATGTTCTAAATGAGGTTCGACAATTAAATTGGCTCTGTAGGTTATATTGTAGAACGTGAATTTTGGCTTAAAGTCTATGCTGTCTAAATCGTCCATAAAAATCGAGTCTCTAGTTAGCTTGCCGTCTTTATTATATACGCGGATCCAGTAATTTTCTAGTGGAAGGGTGTCTATCCTAATGCGATACGTATCCCTTATCCTTTGATTTTCAGCTCTCACATCTTTCATACTCCGTGT
>JAHEKB010000028.1:0-3978 GCA_024638525.1 Bacteroidota bacterium | reverse complement strand
CAAATTCATTAATGGCTGCGGTATCTTCTAAACTAGCGCTGTCCGAGCCAAAGTTTCGCTTGAATTGAAATTCGCAATAGCAGTGTTCATCATAGTTGAAAGTACTGATGTCCAAACTATTGATGATTCCGTCATCACTTTGGTGTTTTTGCTTTTTGTAAAGGCCGTAGAACCCTCTGGTCAAATTAATCCTTCCTAAATCTGTTGTAGCCACGGGTTGTCGCATCGAAGAATCAAATGCAGCTGAATCCTTCTTTAGTTCTTTTATTTTTCGGACTTGATCCTTGAAATACTTGTGCAGTTTTACGGAATCTGGTGCGACATCGTGATCAAAGCAATGAATGGAAAGTATTGTACTTGGATTAGATTTTACTACATAATCATTGCCCCTAGCAACATAAACACTGCTGTCAAAATCAAAATAAGAATTGAAGGAGACATTCACTCTCACCAGATTTTGCTGTGCAAACCCACTAATTGGACTCAACAATAAAGTTAGAATAATCAATCGGAATACTTTCCGCTTCATGACTCAAATATAGCTTTAATTGAGCAACAGATGGAGTACTGTAATGGCGGCCTCTTCGCCTTTATGGCCATGTTTTCCGCCAACGCGTTCAAGTGCCTGCTCTTGATTGTCTGTGGTAAGAACACCGAATGCCACCGGTATATTGTGATCCACACTTACTTGAGTTATGCCGTTGGCAACAGCCTGGCAGATAAAATCGAAATGACGAGTTTCACCTTGAATCACGCAACCAAGACAAATCACTGCATCTGCTCCCATTTGGGCCATCTTCTTAGCTCCATAAGTCAATTCAAAAGAGCCGGGAACACGCCAATCGATTATGTTATCCTGTTCAAGGCCAGCCTCCTTAAGTACCTTGAGCGCACCTTCCCTCATTTTTCCCGTCACCTCCCAATTCCATTGAGAAGTAATCACGGCAACTTTGGCATCTTTTAACTGAGATGCATTGGGAATGCTTTTAAGAAAGTCCTGATTGGAATAATCAGCCACTGCTTTATTGTTGAGAAGCCAAACGAGACTCCATTAAGGCTATATATCGATCCACATCTTGAGCCGGTGCAGTATTGAAATAATCGTTTTTGAGGCGATGTAATGCTTTTAAACCCGCTTTATAGTTCGCTGTTGCTTCATAGGCTGTCGCAGCCTTCAATAGAGCTCTTGGAGCAGTTACGTCATTGTCGCGTTTATCTGCGGCTCTCATGTATGTCTTTGCGGCTTTCTCGTAATCGCCCAATTCTGAGTGGCAATCTCCAATGAGAATAATACTAGAAGCTGCAATGAAATTATCACTCAATTTAGCAGATTTCAAGTATCCCAAGGCCGCTTCAAACTCACTCTTGTCAATGAGCATTCTTCCCGCATAGTACTTGGCCATGTTTCCAGCATCGGTAGATCCAAATTGATCAGCGATGTCAATCATACCCAAATACTGGCCATCCCCATATAGCGCTTTCTCTGTTGAATCATTTCTAAAGTAACGTTCAGCCGCGAATAATTCGGATTGGGCTTTGGATTCTTGCTTGGGCAAATAGTAATTGCTGTAATAATATATTCCCGCTGCGACAATGATGAGGCCAATGGCCGCATAGCTGACCATTTTGCGATTGTTGTCGTAATACGCCTTGATCTTGTCAATGCCTTTTATCTGCGTGAGTTGTTCTTCAGTGCTCATTTTTTCGGTTTGCAAAAATAGACTATTCTACAATAAATGGATAGTCTTCAACATAGACATCTTGATAGAGTTCACTTGGGTCAGGGAATGGAGAATTATCTGCATATTCCACAGCTTCTAGAACTTCTTTCTCAATTTCCTCTTCAAGTTCTTCAATGGCTTTCTGACTCATCCACTTTTTATCGAGAATGTGGCGTTTGACTACCTCTACAGGATCAATTTCCTTATATGATTTAACTTCTTCTTTGGTTCTGTATTTGGCAGGGTCGCTCATTGAATGCCCTCTATAGCGGTAGGTCTTTAATTCGAGGAAGCTTGGTCCTTGACCCTGGCGTGCAGCATCGGAGGTTCTTTCTAAGGCTTCATGAACAGCTTCGCAGCTCATTCCATCCACTTGCTCTGAAGGCATTTCATAAGAACAGGCAATGCTTGAGATATCTGTTACATTGGTTGTGCGTTCCACAGAAGTTCCCATGGCGTAATTGTTGTTCTCACAGATGAAAACAACCGGGAGTTTCCAAAGCATGGCCATATTGAATGCCTCATGTAAAGCGCCTTGCCTTACTGCACCATCACCCATAAAACAGAAACAGACATTATCCGTGCCATTGTATTGCTCAGCCAATGCAATTCCTGCGCCCAGTGGAATTTGACCCCCAACAATCCCGTGCCCTCCATAGAAATTATGTTCTTTGGAGAACATATGCATACTGCCTCCTTTTCCCTTGCTGCAGCCATCGACTCTACCAAAGAGTTCAGCCATGACCGCTCCAGGGCTTATTCCCATGGCCAAGGCATGACCGTGGTCCCTGTATGCAGTAATGACTTTGTCGCCATCTTTCATGGCAGACTTCATTCCTGCAGTAATTGCTTCCTGGCCTATGTATAGGTGACAAAATCCTCTGATCTTGTTTTGCCCATACATCTGAGCCGATTTTTCTTCAAACCTTCTGGTGAGGAACATCAGTCTGAACCAGTCCAAATAGGTTTGCTTATTTATTTTAGGTTTTGCCATTTTATTAGAGCGGCAAAAATAATAATTTAGCCCCTCTCACAAGCTATTGAAATTAACAGCCCTTAAACTCTATCAATTTAAGAATCACAGAAGTGCTCAATGGAGTTTTGAAAAAAGCCTAGTGGCCATCTCTGGATTGAATGGAAAGGGCAAAACAAATATTCTTGATGCCATTTGCCTGTTGTGTCAAACCAAGTCGTATTTCAGTTCAACCGACTCTCAATGTATTCAAGATGGGGAAATTGAAGCCAGTATTATTGGGGTTTTCGACCAGGAAGAGAAGCACGAAATTATAGTGAAGATAAAGAAGGGTCAAAAGAAGGAAGTCAGCAATAATGGAAAGGTGTATTCAAAACTCGGCGATCATTTGGGAAAGTTCTTGGCCGTGGTCATCGCTCCAGGCGATATTTATTTGATTTATGGAGACAATAGTGACCGACGAAAATTCATTGATAAAATTCTGAGCCAGGTTGATGGGCAATACCTCAACAGTCTTTTGCAATACAATCGTTTGTTGGCGCAAAGGAATCAACATTTGAAATCTCAACTTGTGGATCATTTCCTTCTAGACAGCCTGGATGTTCAAATGAAGGATTTGGCGGAGAGCATTTTTAACAAGAGAAAAATCTTTATTGCTGAATTTATCTCTTTAGTCAATAAATTCTATGAAGAATTAAGTGGGGGAATTGAAAGAACTCAAATGCATTATAAATCCCAATTAGCGGAGCAAGATTTTTGTGCGCTGTCAGCAGAAAATCGGCAAAGGGATATTCACTTGAGGAGAACAAATACGGGTATTCACAAGGATGAAATAGACCTAATATTAAATGGACATTTTCTCAAAAGATTTGGCTCGCAAGGACAGATAAAATCCTATCTCATCTCCTTAAAGTTGGCTGAGTTTGAGTTCTACAGAGAAAAAACCGGACAAACCCCATTGTTGCTCTTGGACGATATCTTTGAGAAAATTGATGATAATAGAGCAAATGCGCTTACTCGCATCATTAAAAATGGTAATTTTGGCCAGCTGTTCGCTACGGATACACACACCCACCGATTGTCGGAGTTTTGCTCCCAGATCGATAGCGAATATCAATTGATAAGTCTCTGATTTGCACGAAGATAAAACTTTTAAAGAACTGATTGATGGACTGCTGAAGTCCTATAAACTGAACCGCAAGTATGAGGAGGTCAAGGTGGTGCAGAGTTGGGATAAAATTGCGGGTAAACAAATTGCTCTCAAAACCACAAAATTGTATGTGA
>JAHEKB010000219.1 GCA_024638525.1 Bacteroidota bacterium | reverse complement strand
TGAACAACATAACTCCAACCTCCTTTAAAATCCACACCCGTTTTAAGGCCTCTTGTAGCAAGCGAGACAATGCCGGCAGTGATTATCAATCCAGAAATGATATAGAACGTCTTTCTCCTACCAATAAAATTGATATTGAAAGAGGTAAACATCTTCTTGGAGAAAGCCGTATAAAAGCTGGTCTCTCTACCTTTTTCAATGTCCTTATCGATAAATAATCGAGTTAGAAAAATGGAAGTGAACAACGAAGACAGGATACCAATAACCAAAATCACAGCAAATCCCATTACTGGTCCTTTTCCAAGCACCCAGAGGATCACACCTGCAATTAGTGTAGTAATGTTCGCATCTATAATAGAAGAATACGCTCCTTTATAACCGTCTTTTATGGCCATCTTAAAGCCTTTTCCTGCTCTAAGTTCTTCACGAACTCGTTCAAACACGAGTACGTTGGCATCAACCGCCATACCTATGGTCAATACAAGTCCCGCCATGCCCGGAAGTGTTAGCGCAGCATGAAGTCCTGTAAGTACCCCTATGATAAATACCAAATTGGCTAGAAGTGCGATGTCTGCATAAAGTCCTGCTCGGCCGTAGTAGAAGGTCATAAATAGAATAACCAAAATAAATCCTACCGCTAGTGAGATGAGACCTGCTCTAATGGCTTGTTCTCCCAGTGAAGGTCCCACAGTGCTTTCACCTGCAATCTTTGCAGGAGCAGGTAATTTACCTGCTTTCAGAATATTGGAAAGATCCTCGGCTTCTCGTTGGTCAAAGCCACCTGTGATCTCGGACATACCATTGGGTATTTCGTTTTGAACAGTTGGCGCAGAGTAAACCAAGTTGTCAAGGACAATGGCAACTGCCTCTTTGGGAGTGACCTTTGATGCCGCTGCAGTGATTCTTTTCCACTCTCTGGTTCCTTCCTGGTTCATGGACATGCTCACAGATAGCTGCCCTGTAATTTGCCTAGAGGGTCTGGCGTCTGTAATCACATCTCCGCTGAGAACCGGTTCACCATCACGGCTGGACTTCAATGCGTATAGCATGTAAAATTCACCGGCTTCATCCGAAGGTTTAAAACTCCATTTCCAAACCAAATTAGCCGGCAATGAAGCCTGCACTTCAGGTGAGTTGAAAAAACTTTCAAATAACGCTCTGTCTTTAGAGGCCACATATCCTACATGAGCTCCAGCTCCCCAATTTTGGTTGTCTTGGCTCAGGTTCGGAATCATTTTGGAGAGCACAGGATTCTCCGCTAATCTCTGCTCATCACTAATTCCAGTGTCACCTGCCAAGCTGTCGTCAACAACGTCTAGTGAACCTTCCTCGTTTTCTGCAAGAAGAGATCCTTCTTCGCCTTCATCGCTTTCAGCCCCTTGTTCTTCAGCTTCTGTATCTTCATCAGGGCTGAGCGTCGCTTCGTCTGTTGAAGTTGTATCGTTCAGCTTCTCTTTGCCATAAATGATCTCATTGATTGACTCGAGATAAGTGTAAGCTTCGTAGTTTGGGTAAACATTCCAGAATTCCAGCTTTGCTGAACTCTGCAAGACTTTCCTGACCCTTGCAGGGTCGTCAACACCCGGAAGTTCAACTAAGATCCTTCCGTTGTCAAGTCTCTGGATATTGGGCTGAGCCACTCCAAACTTGTCAATACGAGTACTGATAATCTCAAAAGCTCTATCTATAGCTCTTTCTGATTCAAGCTTGAGATAATCGTATATCTCAGAGTTACTCGATTCAAAACCATTGGGTAGTTCGCCTTCCAGTTCCTTACTGTAGAAAATGGAGGCCAATTTTCCGTCTGGAGCGACCTTATTGTACTCGGATGCAAGTACATCCACAAAATTCTGCTGTCCAAGGTATCGCGCTTCTGCCGCATCTAAGGCGGTCAGAAATGCCTGGTCTTTTGTTTTACCAGCCATTGAACGAATGATCTCGGGAGTTGCAACCTCCAAAGTCACGTTCATTCCTCCTTGCAAGTCCAAACCTAAATTGAGTTGTTCTTCTTTACACTCCTGATAAGTGAATTTGCCGATTCCCATATTGTAGACCTCAACGGGTCCAAGAGAATCGTAATACACTTTGAGAAACGAATCCTTTGCGGTTTCGTCTTCAGGGTACATGCGCTCAGCTTTGGCTTCCGCCTTCTTTTCAATGCTGCGCGTCTTAAAAGTAAAAGACAACTGATAGATACTTGCCAGGATTAGCAATACCGTAATTACTTGAATAAATCCTTTGTTCTTCATAGAATGATAAGCTATAAGCTAATTTTTTCTAAGGTGTGCAAAAGTAGGTTTTTAGGACTAATATGAAAATGTATTGAGAGCTGTTTTAAATCATTTTCATTCATGAACCTAAAGAGCGTTGCGTGCATGTATTTATTTGACTCCTTCGCTTAGCATTTCTTGATGGATGTTTATGAATACATTATCTTGGTTTTAGGGGAGGGGGGCTTTATGCCCCGTCAAGATTTTTCACTTAATTTCCGCTCAAAAAGCTGCACTAGTTCTGTGAGGTGCTGATCAAAATCTTGATGGTTTTCAATAATAAAGTGGGCATCGGTAATATGAGGAAGCAAGTGATCTTGGTAGGCGGGTAATACGTGATGGTTCCACTGATGATCCACTTCTTCCACCTGCATTCCTCTTTCCTCCAAATCCCGTTTTAAACGACGTTGTTTGGCGATGTCTTTAGGGGTGTCGATGTACAGTCTAAAGTCAAGCATACGTTTGAGCTTTTCTTGAGCATAGACAAACAAGCCTTCTACCAGTATGATTGGCGCTGGTTTTATTTCGATTGCTTTGGGAAATTTGCTGGGATCATTAAATGTATATTCGATCATTTGGACGCTTTTGCCCCTAGACAATTTTTTAACATCCCCTATTAATCTATTGAAGTCTATCCCCTCGGGTCGATCAAAATTGACCAGACCAAATTCATCCCTCTCTTGCTGTGACAAAGGCTTATAATAGTTGTCTTGACTGATTACAGCTAGCTGGTCCGCTGCAAATACCTTTTGCAGAGCTCCGACAAAGCTGGTTTTGCCAGAAGCACTACCTCCAGCCAGTCCAACCTTAAACCCACCGTAATTCATTAAGCAATAATACAAGTAGTGAACCTTATCCAAAAATATCCGTTCATCGTCTGTATTAAGGAACTTATCGAAGCGCATAAAAACCAATGGAAACTTCTATGGTTTTCTAAGTTTCCAACTTACATTTGCCGACGATTGGACATCAAGAACAACATACTTCACACTTCTCTGCAGCTTTTTAAGACTGTTGGAATAAAAAGTGTTAGCATGGATGACCTTGCTCGCGAGTTGAGCATTAGTAAAAAAACCATTTATCAACACTATAAAGATAAAAGAGAATTGGTGCATGCCGTTTTTGAATATGATCTAGAACGAGATAAACGCACCTGCATAGAAACGGCGCAACAAACGGAGAACGCCATTCAGCAATTCTTGAACATTAGCACCTTTGTAAACAATAATCTCAAGGAAATGAATCCTTCTGTCTTATTTGACTTGAGGAAATACTATCCCGAATGCTGGAAACAATTTGACGGCTTTACCAAGGAGGTCGTTCACAGTTTTGTGATCAACAATCTAGAACTGGGTATTGAACAAGGATTTTACAGAAAAGAGCTACACAAAGAATTGATTGCATACATCTATATCGGATTGGTACGAGAATTAGTCATGCCCAAAACGCGAAGATTAGGTGAC
>JAHEKB010000218.1 GCA_024638525.1 Bacteroidota bacterium | reverse complement strand
TGCCATGCTCTCTACTATAGGGACTGCTCTGGGCATTACACATGGATCGTGCCTACCTTTTGCTTGAAGCACAATCTCTTTCCCACTTTGATCTACTGTTCTTTGTTCCTTAGCGATGGTTGCCGTAGGCTTAAAGGCCAATCGAAAAGAGATATCCATCCCATTAGAAATGCCACCTTGTATACCTCCTGAATAGTTTGTTGTGGTCTTTATCCCTTTATCTGTTGCCTCAAAAGAATCATTCACTTCAGAACCCCGGCGTTCTGACATGGCAAATCCACCACCAAATTCAAGGCCTTTTACCGCATTGATGCTGAACATGGCATGGGCTAATTTAGCATGTAATTTGTCAAATACGGGATTGCCAACTCCCGCTTTCAATCCTTGAATCACGCATTCGATGACTCCACCTAAACTATCTCCATTCTCCTTAGCTTCTGCAATGAGGTTCTCCATCTGCTTACTCAATTCGGGATTTGGACATCTAACAATGGACGAATCCACCTCTTCCAGACGATAAAATCGAGCATCGTCATCCATTGAAATGGTAGCAATTTTGCGGACATAGGCGCATATCTTAATGTTCTTGGACTCTAAATACTGCTGAGCCAATGATCCGGCGGCAACCCAAGCAGCAGTAACCCGTGCAGAACTTCTTCCTCCACCCCTATGATCTCTGTAACCGTATCTCTTTTCATAACTGAAATCTGCATGCGATGGCCGATAGACCTCTTTCAGCTCCTGATAATCATCCGGTCGGGCATCTTGATTATGAAGATAAAAATGAATAGGTGCTCCCGTGGTCTTGGCTTGAAATACTCCGGAGTCCACAAATACTACATCGCTTTCCTTTCTCTGTGTACTCACTTTGGATTGGCCTGGTTTCCTGCGGTCGAGTTGTCGCTGGATATAATCCATATCGAGCTCAAATCCGGAAGGAAATCCATCCAAAACCGCTCCTATAGTTGGCCCATGCGATTCGCCATATGAAGTGAGAATTAATCGATTGCCTATGCTGTTCATTCTTGTTCCAAAGTTATATTAAATCCCAAGCTGTTTAAATGATTCCAAAAGTCTGGATATGATTTAATGACACAGTTTTCTTGTTCTATCTTAATTTCTTTGAGCAGGGACAAGGGCGCCACATTCATTACCATTCGATGATCCTCGTAACTTGGAAATAACTGAGAATGCCTGAGATCAAAGCCTAATGAATCCACTTTCCAACCTTTATCCTTTGTCAATAGATTGCACGAAACCAAGGCCAATTGTTCGTTTAGGGCCTTCTCCCTATTGGATTCTTTGTGCTTGAGCCACTCCAAACCATATAATTCCAGATCTTGGCCCATAGCGGCATAAAGCATTCCAAAGCAAGATGCTAAATCTGGATGATGACTAAGATCCATGGATTGAATTTCCAGATTCATGTTGCCTTTGAGCCGTATTAATCGGAGACCTGATTCTTCTTGATCAATTTTTAGTAGCGGGGATTTCAATCTCGATAACCACTGAGATTCAGACTGAAGACCATCTAAATATAAATCAGGAAAATACAGATCCGCTTCCTTTGACAAACAAGCCATCGAAAACCAATAATAGAAAGAGCTCCAATCTTTTTCTACCAACACAGAATTCGGTGTATCATACTGCTGCTTGAAGGTCAGTTGTTCCCCCTTCCACTCCCATTCAACACCAAGACTTGACATGAGGTCAATGGTGAGTTGTACAAAGGAAAATGACGGCATATCGCGATTGATATATACTCCAGCTTCTTTACCTAAATGAGGCAAAATCATGACAATGGCTGTTACAAATTGACTGCTTTCCACTTCTCTCATGTCAAGGGTCATAGCCCGCAGTTCTGTTCCATTTATTTTTAAGGGTGCATATCCTTCGCGGTTCAGACATTCTATGTCAGCACCTAAAGACCTCAACGCGTCGATCAATCCAACCATCGGACGTTGATGCAATCTTTCAGTCCCTTTGATCACGCTAACATGACTACTACAGGCAAGAACCGCAGTGGCGAACCGCAGTACCGTACCTGCATCCATTACATCAATTTCCCGGGAGCTTGAATTCAAGGCATGCTCCATCAATACAGTGTCTCTTGCATTTGACAACGCCTTAATTTCCAAATTTTTGAAGTATAAATTCTTCAAGACAAGTAATCGATTACTAATGCTTTTTGAAGAAGGCAAGTCAATTGTTCCACTTAAGACCGATGTTGGATGAGAGAGCCGAATCATTTAAACCTTGCCAAATAACGAATTCCACTTTCGATTTGTTCAGCTTGCAATGGGAGGTTTTCTTGTGCACTGCCCAAACTATTGAGCAATGCGAATTGCACCTGATCTCGCAGGTTCTTTTTGTCCTTGAGCATTAATTTATACAGAGCATGGAAATTCAGGTCTATGTTTTCATGCTGTTTTAGCAGTGGTTTGATTCCATTCTCTATTTGTTGCAGGTCGTCCTTGCTCAAAGACCAATACTTATGGGAGAGATAAGCCTCTCCCAACATTCCCCAAAGCACAGCCATACCATGCTCAATTTGAGTTTGTGATTTAAAAGATAGAGACTCGATGGCATGTCCTATGGTGTGGCCAAAATTCAGACGCTTTCTAATGCCCAGTTCCTTAAAGTCCCTCTCAGTATGCTTCAATTTAATCTCAATGGATCGATTGATTAAATTTAAACCGGGTAGACTTCCTTCTTTCTGTCTCAAGCAATCTTGAAAGTGATCCTTATCATAGATGAGGCCGTGTTTAAGCATCTCAGCATACCCATTGACCCATTGCTCTCTGGGCAAACTTTCTAAGAAATCGGCACAGATTATGGTATTTTGATTTTGTGAGAAGAGACCAAGATAATTCTTGTGTTCTAGAAAGTCCACACCGTTCTTTCCCCCAATGGCTGCATCGACCATTGCGAGCAAACTCGTAGGTAATAGGCTAAATTCAATGCCTCTCTGATAGACTGAAGCGCAAAATGCTCCAAGATCACAGATCATACCCCCGCCCAGGCAAATAAGACGGCTCTGTCTATCTGCTCCAAGCTCCATCAATTTAGACCACACCGCTTGACAAGAATCTAAATTTTTACTCCTCTCCCCAGCTGGAATAACTATTAGAGGTAACTCTAATGGTAAAAGTGGGTAGCAATATTCCGCGGTATTCTGATCACAAAGAACAATGCTATGCTGATCTAAAAATGATGATAATTCTCTTGGGTGCTCAATGAATTGCACTTTACAATATTAGGAATAATGTGAACCCTTTAGTATTCTCATTGCTTTTAGTACTGGGGAGGTAGACACAGTCCCTTGCTATGAACTCAATATTAAGGGCAGAGCAGAACGCCATATTTCATATAAGCTTAAGGATTAACAAGCCTCCTAGCTATATCAATGTAATAGAACATGTCTATCACATGTCCTTGAATTCGTTTAATGGGCCGAGAGTCACCCAACCTAACTATTACCAGCTCCTCTGATGGTAATACCACAATATATTGACCTTGGATACCCCTGGCGTAATAACCCTCATAGGAATCCATATTTAACACCCACCACTGGTAGCCATAACGCGCATTGGGACTGCCATCAAGTTCTTTTAGAGGTGCAGCTTGGATAGCCCTATCCAAATACGTTTGAGATATCAATTGATTTGAGCCCCACTTACCGCCGTTGAGCATCAATTGGCCTATTCTAGCAAAGTCACGTGCCGTGGCATTAAGACAACAAAACACTCGCTCCATCCCATCCTTGTGATCCAAAGACC
>JAHEKB010000217.1 GCA_024638525.1 Bacteroidota bacterium | reverse complement strand
TCCAATTCAAAGATGTAATCAGTGAATTCTCCTAATAAATTATTGTTCTGAGCTACAAGCTGTACTTCCGTTTCACCAATTATAGCGTCTTTCGGTGGAGTTCCGGCCCTGTGCAAGGAGCAAACCTGATTGAACACAGATTCAATCTCCCCCCTTTTGACAGTCTAGATTACTATTGGAGAGTGCGACTGGACGAAGATGATTCCAAGTGGTCAACTTCTACTTTTTCCTTTATTTACGGTAGTGAGAAAGGTTGGTCTCAAGGCTACTATTCTAAATTCCTCGAAGCCAATTCTTACTATATTGAAATCGACGACACGACCAGAGAATTTCTATTTAGTAGGGGAAACTCTATTACTCATAACATAAATGTTTCCGGCGCCTATGAACCCGTTACGACAAGAAGGATGAGATTTAATGGTAAAGATCACTTCCCGGGATTCCTATATAATGGAATGGCTTGTGTTGCAATTAATCCAAACTCCATGGAGCGCTTTATGGACAGCTCTAAATTCAACAAATATGTGCCCGCCAACAATTGGGGAATCAACCGCAAATACTATTGGCCAGGTTCTCGCTCGGGTGCTTATTGGTTTAATACCAATAAGCAAGAGGATAGAGACAGCTTTGTACACTATCTGAACAACATACCAGAGGGCTATCACCTTTTTAGTTTTATGTCTGGTTACGCAGGTGTAGACAGTTGGGAAGATACCGTATTTAAAGCGCTTGAACTAGTTGGAGCACAAAAGATTTATACCATAGGCAACGGAGACCCTTACGGCCTTTATGGTGTGAAAGGAATGAATCCCGGGCAAGCTGTAGAGATAACGGCTAACTACGGTTCACCAGTGGACCCAAAGAACCAAAGAGACAATTTTGCAACATTACTCTATCCCTTATCACCTGTCGGAAGTCTTACCTCTAGAAAGATTGGTCCTGCCAAGCAATGGTCTAGCTTCTACCGCACAGTGGATGAGTTTGACAATCCAGATGAGCTTCTGAGCATAGACATCTATGGCTATGATCTCGACGATAGCATGCACATTCTTTACCAAGATGTTCAGAGCACTGAGTTTAGTCTTTTAGATGTAAAAGCCGATAGTATACCTTTCATACAAATCAAAGTCAATTATGAGGACGAGGAAGAATTGACGCCTGCACAGTTGAACAGATGGTCTGTGCTCTACGAAGGTGTTCCAGAAGGTGCACTAGATCCTCAAATTGCACTTTATCAAAACAAAGACAGCTTGCAGGAAGGCGATTCCATCAATGTTCGTATAGCATACAGAAACATTGATGATCTGCCAATGGACAGCGTTTTGGTTCTCACTTATTTACAGAATGATCTCAGTGAACGTGATACGATTGAGTTCAAAAGGGTCAGACCTCTTGATACCGATGATTACTTTGAACTTGAATACACTGCGAGTACTAAAGGATTGACAGCGGATAACAGGATAGTGGTTTCGGTAAATCCAGACATGGATCAATGGGAACAGACTTTATCGAATAACATACACAATTTCAAATTTCACGTGATCAAAGACGAGAAAAATCCGCTTCTGGATGTGGTATTTGACGGAGAACATATCATGGATGAGGACATTGTTCCCTTTAACACGGTCATAACCATGACTGTTCAAGATGAGAACGAATTTCTTTTCATAGAAGAATCAAGTGCCTTCGAAGCAATTCTCACCTTCCCAGACCAATCGGAATTGGTATTGGTGGAAGGAATGACCGAAGTGAATTTTACACCCGCCAGCAAAGCGGGAGAAAAAGCTATCTTAGAATTCAACTCGAGCGATCTTCCCTCCGGACTGTACAATTTGAAAGTACAGGTCACAGATGCTTCCGGGAACAAAGCAAGTGAACTGGAATACGAGATCAACTTCAAAGTAATTCGCGAAGCAACCATCTCAAACTTCTATCCCTACCCCAACCCTTTTAGCTCCAATATGAAATTCGTATTTACCTTGACTGGAGAGCAGGTTCCGGACTATATGAAAGTTCAGATTTTAACCGTCAGTGGAAAAGTGGTGCGGGAAATTGACCAGAGCGAATTGGGTCTTGTAAGCATTGGGCATAATATCTCAGAGTTTAGTTGGGACGGAACGGATATGTTCGGTGACCAATTGGCTAATGGAGTCTATTTGTATAAGATCACTGCCAAGCTGAATGGAGAGGATCTTAAACTCTACGAAACCGCTGGAGATGAGTTCTTCAAAGAAGGTTACGGTAAAATTTACCTCATGAGGTAAACCTCGACCACAATTCTTTGGCTTTCATTTTTATGAGGTCCTTAATCTTGGTATCTGGGAAGTAATAATAGAAGTCTTCTTTGGATGGCTTATTTATTTTAGATTCCACATTCTCCCTTTTCATCAGTTTGATGGTGTCTCCAGAAATATTATAGCGCAAATTTAGAATCTGTGGTTTTAGTTTGCGCGCCCAGGCTTTTTCTGCTTTGCCCTTTTTAGTACTTAAAAGATAAGCCGAATTGCAAGATTTGAGATCCTTTCCACCATGAAGGTCTACGCATACATCATACATCTCTAATTCAGGACAGATTTCCTTGACTTTTTCAGCTAATAGCTCATAATGAGCGTCATAAACATTGATGCTTTCATCCATGGACCTGAACCCAAATTCATCACCCATAAATAAGGCAGAATGATGCTGGTACTGATCCACAGCTCGCTTCATATTTGATCCGGGTTTACCAAAATCTGTGCTCAAACTATATCTGGGAAAAAGCAGGTAACGATCTTTGGACTGAAGATAACAGTAATAATCTTTTTGCCAGCTTTTATCTGAATCCCAAGTTTGAACTTGAGGAGGAAGCTGACATTCGCTTTGGTTGGGTTTAGACCTCAAATAGCGGAGAAAGTCTTTTGCCCATTCAGCCCGATAATAGCATCCATTGCTACACGGTCTTTGCTGATAATACACAAAACTCCCATCCGGAATCAGTACAAAAGGCAAATGATGATGATCGATGAAGGAATACCTATACAATGCAATCCCACAAATGCGTTCGTCAATTACCTGTGGGTCTATTTCACGTATGTAGTCCATAGCGTGCGGAGCCAAAAGAAGATCGTCTTCTAAGATCAAGCAACGATCCAAGTTCGAGGCCAATTCCAATGCCCATAAATTATGTGATTTTACTCCTAGAGGCTTCTCTTGCTGGATAAAATCATAACTGCCCCACTCCCACTTTAAACCTTGCGCTAATTTTCGCACTTCATTAGATGATCCGCCGTCACAACTAATTACCAAATTGACAAAACCCTTTCTGCTGGCATCTTCAATGCTGGCGAGAAGGCGTTTTAAGGTCGCCGTTCTCTTGTGTGCAAGGATGATCACATTTATCTCCATGAATTCTGTAAACTTGCTACTAAATTGCTTAAAAAGCCTGAGATATCACTAATAATATGCACACATCAACGGGCTGATGTATTGGCCAAGACTCTTCCGCACTACGCAGATTTGAAAGCTGAAGCTCCGTTTGAACTTCTGATTGTCTTTAATGCCTGCACAGATGACAGCCAGAAAGTTGTGCAGCAAATCAAAGAAGAGCGTAATATAGACCTCAAAACGGTAGAAGAATCAAAAGTTGGATTGAGCCATGCAAGGAATACCGCTTATAAAATTGCCAGAGGATCTTGGGTGGTATATCTGGACGATGATGCCTACCCCAAGAGCGATTTATTGCAGAGGATTGAACACATCCTTAAGAATGATAAGATAGCCGCCTTCAGCGGAAGAACGCTATACTGGCAGGATGACAGACCGGATTGGATACA
>JAHEKB010000216.1 GCA_024638525.1 Bacteroidota bacterium | reverse complement strand
TCTACAGAGGCCGGAGTACACAATTGCTTGTTTTGACTAACTATGCTGGCTGCGGTATATTGAGCAATCATCAATCCGCTCTGGATGCCTGCCTTTGATGTTAGGAATGGTGGTAATGACCTCTTTCCTTCTAAAAGCCTGTATACCCTGCGCTCAGAAATGCTTCCAATTTCTGCCAGCGCAATGGCCAAAAAATCCAATTGAAGAGCAAGGGGTTGGCCATGAAAGTTCCCCGCACTGAGTATGAGATCCTCCTCGGGAAATACATTGGGATTGTCGGTAACGCTGTTGATCTCAATCTCAAACACCTCTTTGGCATGTCTTATGGCATCTTTGCTCGCACCGTGAACCTGAGGGACACACCTAAATGAGTAAGGATCCTGAACGTGTTGCTTTTCTCGTTTAATAATTTCGCTGCCCTCCAAATGTTCCGCGACTATCTGAGCTGTCTGCACCTGCCCTTTATGTGGTCTGATTTTGTGACTGTATTCCAAGAAGGGTTCAATCCTTCCGTCATAGGCATCCAAACTCATGGCAGCAAGCAAATCTGCCCACTTCATGATCTCTTGGGCCTTCAACAGACAATGTACACCATAGGCTTGCATAAACTGGGTACCATTGATCAAGGCCAAGCCTTCCTTTGGCCCAAGTTTTACGGGTTCGGCTAAGAGATCAGCCGCTTTTGTCTTATATCCTTGATGGCGTATCTCACCTTCGCCTATTAGAGCGAGCCCCAAATGAGCGAGTGGTGCTAAATCGCCAGAAGCGCCCAAACTTCCTTGTTCATAAATCACCGGCAAATAATCAGCATTATAAAGATCTATGATCTTCTCGACAGTACTCAATTGCACTCCTGAATTACCGTATGCCAATGATTGAGCTTTTAAGAGAAGCATTATTCTCACTACTTCAGGCGGTACCTCATCGCCCATACCGCAGGCGTGAGATCTTAATAGGTTTAGCTGTAAGGCGCTGAGATCATCCGAGCCGATCTCTTGATTGTATAATGACCCAAAGCCTGTGTTTATTCCGTAAATGGGTCTGTCATGTCGATTTATCTTATCCAACAGATAAGCATGGCAATCTGAAACCCTCTTTTTAGCCTTGTCAGACAAAAGGATGTGATCTGTTGTTCTCAAAAGAGAAGCTATGTCCTCTATGCTGTGATGATCTGCCAATTCCATGATAACAATATAAGGCTTTAAGACATTTGCTTGGTAGACAACATGATCTTGGTGATGACCCTTTTGGTGTTTTCAGCAAAATCACCTCTCATCATCCAGTGGTAGTATCCCGGATCTTTCTTAAAAACTTCCACTACTTTTTGTCCTTTGAATTTGCCAAAGTTGAACAAGGCTTCTCCATTCGCTCCTCTTTTAATTCGAGTAGCAAAGTCCATAAAATCGCTGTTTCCGGAAAACTGATTTAAGAAATCAACCGTCGGTTCAAGATCGTCGTAGTGTTCCACTTGTGATCGAATAATATCCCATGTCGCCACAGTATCTGCTTTGGCGGAATGTGCATCAATTAATTCCTTGTCACAATAGAATTTATAGGCCGCGCTTAAGTTGCGTGGCTCTTTCTTGTGAAAGATTCGTTGCGCATCAACAAATTTTCTGTCCTCAATATCAAAATCAACCCCTGCCCTATAGAATTCCTCTACCAATAAAGGAAAGTCAAAACGATTGCTATTGAACCCCCCAAAATCGCACTTCATCATGAATAGATTCAATTCTTGAGCCTTTTCAGAGAAAGTGGGCTCATTGGCCACCTGTTCATCGCTAATGCCATGAATGGCAGTCACTTCCGCAGGAATAGGAATAGTGGGGTTAAAGTATTGGTGAAGATGGTCCTCAGATCCATCCGAATGAATCTTTATGGCGTACAATTCTACTATGCGGTCTTGAGAGATATTGATACCGGTAGTTTCCAGATCAAAGACAATCAAGGGGCGACTCAAGTTTAATTTCATGGCAAGCAAAAGTATATGAATTCCATCGCAGCTAATGGATTAGAATGCAATTTATCTAATTGCTTTCTCCCAAATCCTCTAGTATTCTTTTGACCCTATCTTCCAAGCGTTCATTGCTTAAGCGCTCCCTTCCCAAACGATCCACCATAATGGGAAATCCAAAAGGCGTGATTTCCTCAAGATTCACCAATACAATCTCTTGTTTTTGGATGCGTTCTAAAGCGGATCGTATTCTCGCGGTATCCAATTCATGATAGAGAACTTCTTCGTAGGCTTGCTGCAATAGCAGATTGTTCTTGTCGTAGTCACTAAAAACATCATAGAATAGCGAAGCCGAAGATTGTAGATGACGATCCTTTTGCAAGCGCCCGGGAAAACCTCGAAACATCAATCCTGAGATGATAGCTATATCCCTAAATTTTCTTCTACCCATTTCACTCATATTGCAACTGGCTTCTACATCATCCATTAGGCTATCAAGACGAAAGACATCCTCTTCCAGCGCCTCTTCCAAGGGAATATGTTGATCACAGAGCAATTCAAATCCATAGTCATTCATTGCAACAGAAAGGGTCAGTCTTTTATATCTGCTAATTCTATAAGCCATTAGTAGCGCGATGCCTTCATTGACCATGCGGCCCTCAAAAGGGTATACAAAAATGTGTTGACCTTCCGCATCATTAAAACGCTCGATCAATAACTGATCGGAATGAGGAATTTGGGACAGACGCGCTTGTATTTTTAACATGGGTTGTAGGCATAGGTGTTCATCTGAAAGGCTGGGATCTAGAAGAGTATTGAGCTCCCTTCTCAAGACTTCGCTTATCTCCGAACTCAAGCTCATTCTGCCGCCTTGCCAACTGGGAATGGCCACATTCTTTGCAACTGCAGGTCTCACGTAGGCATTAAAGCCTTTGACACTGAGCAATTCCAGGGTTTGACCAGCAAAGTAGAAGCAATCTCCTATTTCAAGCCGAGAAATGAAATACTCCTCCACTGTGCCAATTCTCTTGCCATTTTTATAACTGATCTTAATGGATGTATCTCCAACTATGGTTCCCATGGAAAGCCTGTGGCGCATGGCTATTCTTCGATCAATGACCTTATATATCCCTTCTTCAACCACCACCTTATTGAATTCCTCATAGGCTTGTAAACTCTCGCCCCCTTGGGTAATAAACCTACATAGCTTTAGCCATTCCTCTCTGCTTAAACTTTGGTAACAGTGTGTTGAACTCACTTCGTTATAGAGGGATTTCTCTTCAAATCCATCTGAAACTGCTAGGGTCATCATGTATTGAATGAGCAAGTCAAATGCGCGAATAACCGGTTTGCGACTTTCTACATATCCCCGTTCTACGGATCGCTTTAAGGCAAGAGCTTCTATGATTTCCATTGAGTTGGTCGGCAAGAAATAGACTTTGCTCTTTTCAAAAGGAGAGTGACCACTTCTGCCAGCCCTTTGAATAAACCTTGCTATCCCTTTTGGACTCCCAATTTGTATCACTGCAGATACGGGTCTAAAATCTACTCCCAGGTCCAGACTAGAAGTAGAAACCACGGCTTTCAGTCTCCCTTGGTGTAATGCTCCTTCTACCCATGCACGTAACTCCTTGTCCAAGCTGCCGTGATGCATGGCAATCTCACCGATGAGTTCTGGACACTCTTCTATCAACCTATTGTACCAGATCTCGGCTTGTGAGCGGGTATTGGTAAACAATATGGTCGATTTGTTTTGCTCAATGATGGGTATTGTATCCTTCAGCATACGAATACCCAGATGACCCGCCCATGGAAATTTATCAATAGATTTCGGTAGTAAAGTTCTGAATTCCAGCTCCTTTTTGCGTTCAGAATGCACATGCACCGCTTCAG
>JAHEKB010000215.1 GCA_024638525.1 Bacteroidota bacterium | reverse complement strand
ATTAGATTCGAATACCTCAATTGGGTATTTCTGTTCCAGATTTTTTAACCACTCCTGTTCCAAATATTGTTGATAGTCAGATGTCACTTGTCCAAGGTTTTTATCCAGTGGTTTTGCTTCTGGCGGCAGTATCCTGGTAATCTGAACATATTTGATCCTGTTGTTTTCATCCTTCAGTTTGTAAATCCCAGGAGACCAATCTACATTCTCTAGTGAAAAATTCTTCTTTTCTACTGTAGAGCGCTCTGTGCTTAGGTTTAAAGCATCAGAAGCATTCAATTTATCTTTTGCTGACTGTAGCCCTTTCTTTTGGATGAGCTTAACACCCTTCTTTGCTGATTTCGCATCGGAAAAGCTAATTAAAATCATCTCCGCACGTTCATCCCACATATAGGCCGTTTGATTCTTAGAATAGAATTCTCGAAGGCCCAAACTGTCTTCAATGGCCTTGGACCAAACTTCCTTATCCGTTAATTCAAAAAGGAGAATCCCGTCTCTGTATTCCTGCATGATGTGCTTGAAGTCCTCATATTTCTCTTCAAGATGGGCCTCCTCATAAGCGAGGTTCGACTCATCGACAAAAGCTTGATACAGTTGTTCAATTATCTGCTCAACGCTCTTATTGCTCGTGCTTTGATTCTCTATTACGTAATCGGCAAAGTGGTCAAAAGTGTAGAGCTGCCCGCCAATTTTAAACAATTTGAGTGCCTTATCGGTATTGGATTTGGTCCATTTACCTTCGAGTAGGGATGAATCAAAGCCGGCCGCCAATTCAGCCTTACTAACCAGTAATTCGGTATAGTTGTTTTCCTCCTTTATGCGCTCCAATACCACGGTTTTATTCAATTCAGACCTGGAATCTCTCTCCACTCTGCGCTCTAGACTCATCTTGACTTCTTCAAAAGGTTTAATACTTCTGGTGTCCATTTTCTTAATGATGTGCCAACCGTATTTTGTCTTGATTGGTATAGAGAAATCACCAATATTCTGAAGCTCATAAGCCGCGTCTTTGATACTGGCGGGCACATTGGTACTGGTTCTATTGAACCAATTAATCACTCCGTTTTTGGAATTTGTGCTAAAATCCTCAGAAAACTCTTCAACCATGGCTGTCCAGTTCTCACCGCCTTCCAGTTTTTGATAAACCGCATCAATTCGCCTTTTTGCACTATCTACATCACTTTCATTATAATACTTGATCATCAAGTGACCAACTTGAACATCGCCCATTGATGGTCTCCTGTCCTTTACATAGACCAAATGGTAGCCAAATCGTGTTCTTATGGGTTGGCTCACCTCTCCGATGGCCGTGTTGAACGCCGCATTTTCAAAAGGATAAATCATTTGAAAAGCCGTAAAATAGCCCAAATTACCTTTGTTGTTTACCGCTGAAGGATCCTCAGACAATTGATAAGCGAGATCTTCAAAATCTTGTCCTCCTTCCACTATTCGCCTTCTGATGTTATGGATCTTCTCAAAGGCCGCTAAGCTATCTTCAGGTCTTGCATCTGCTTTGCATAGAATTAGAAGATGTGAGGCATTTACCTCTTGAATACTCCGCTCATAGGCTTCTTTGACCAATCTAGCGTTCACTTCTTTGTCTGTCAGATATGGCTGTGCGAGTTGCTTTCGGTATCCTTCTAATTCATTGATAAAGGCAGGAACAGTATCCATTCTGCGCTCATAGGCTTCGGCAACCTTTAACTTGAATTTGACGTATAGATCTAAGTACTCATCAATCTCCTCTTGTGAGGGAGCTTGTTCCCCTCTTTTATTCTTGTTAAATACCCGCAAGAATTCATCGCTGAAAACGGTATCGCTTCCATAGCTAAAAACAGGGTAAACCTCTTGAGCCTTGAGCTCTGCACCAAATAGTATCAATGCTGTAATAATCAATAGTTTCTTCATATCAAAAAAACAAGACGCGAATTTACAACTTATCGCCTTGAACCATTTATTCTAACTGGGAAATGAGAAGCCTATTACACAACCGATAGAAAGTTTTTTAACTTTGGTGGATTAAGCTGCTCAATTGACACAGAGAAGAGATTTTATTAAAAAGGCCGTATTAGGCGGACTTGGTTTGAGTTTGTTTTCCTCTTTTAGAGGAGAGGAACAACCTCCACCCATAGGCTGGAATAACATTGAATCCCAATTCAATATTCCTCCGGATTATCACTATTTAAATACGGGCACCTTGGGAATATCGCCAAAGTACGTGATCCACAGTTACCAAAAAGCGATCGAGCTACTCAATACGAAAGGGGCGTATGACCAATATAAAAAGCAACTCTATCAGAGGATGGCGTCTTTTTTCAAATGCGAAGAACAGGAACTTGCCCTGACCAAAAATGTAACGGAAGGAAACAATATTGCTGCATGGGCATTGCCATTGAAAAAAGGTGATGAAGTAATTCTTTCTACACATGAGCATGTGGGAAATGCCATCCCTTGGCTAAATAGAGCCAGGATTGATGGCTTGAAGATCGTCTTGGTAGAACTTGGCAAGAACGGAACAGAGACGCTCAGCAATATTTCTCAAAAGGTCAGTTCGCGGACTAAAGTGATTGCCATGCCTCATATTCCCTGCACTATCGGTCATATATTACCTGTCAAACAAATTGCAAAACTCGCCAACACACTCGGGGCATACTCATGTATAGATGGAGCTCATGGAGCGGGAATGTTGTCTCTGGATCTAAGATCTATGGGTTGCGATATTTATTCTGGTTGCTTCCATAAATGGATGCTAGGACCCAAGGGTAGTGGGTTTGTTTATATCAAGCAAAGCTTGCTTTCAAGCCTTGACACCCATTTTGCGGGTGCTTACAGCGACAACTCTTGGAGCTTTGAGAATGCCAAGCTTGAATTTGGGGGAATCAGGTCAGATTCTGCTCAACGTCACGCATACGGCACCCAAAGTGACCCCATTCATGCTGCGGTACTTTCGAGCATAGAATTCATTGAGAAATTGGGGGTTAAGAAAGTAGAAAAGACGATTAGAAATAAAGGCAAGAGACTGTGTGAACAGCTATTAGAATTGCCTGAATTGGAAGTGCTTGCAAGCACCCAGGCCAATGAGAATGGTGGTATTGTAAGCTTCAAACCGAAAAGGAAAGATTATAGGGAAATGTATCAAAACCTAAGCCGTCAAGGCTTCAGAATCAGAGCAGTACCTGAGTCTAGCATTGACTGCATCAGGGTATCCACCCATATCTACAACAGCGATGCGTCCATTGATCAGTTCGTGTCCGCAGTTAAAAAGGAGCTGGTTTGATTCTTAGCTTTTCAACTGAATTTCACGCAAAAGATTTCCTGAGGGAAGTACTTAGCTGGTGGTATTCGGGCGAGGAAAGCATCAGTTTACTCACTTCGGGAACCAGCGGAGAACCCAAAGCTGTTGAACTCAGCAGAGAGCTTTTGATCTGGAGCGCTCAGGGCCATAAAGAAAGCTTTAATCTTAAGAAAGAAAGTCTGCTGAATGTCTTACCCATCGATAAGGCAGGAGGCTTTATGCAAATCATTAGGGCATTGGTTCACAATTGGGATATTCAATTTGAACAACCTTCCCTAGATCTGTTCCACCACAGGACAAAAGCAAGTGTTACTTCCTTAAGCCCACAACAACTCTATCACAATATTAATTCGCCAATACTTTCTCAGTTCAAATTGGTACTGATTGGAGGTGCTGCAATTCCTCAAAGCCTCAAAAGATCGGCTTTGGAGTTTGGTCAAAAGAATAAGTCTACTCGCTTAGTAGAGACCTATGGTATGACCGAAACGGCTTCTCACATTGCATATCGAGACCTTGGCGAAGAATGGTTCGAACCCATACAAGGAGTGAAATTGTCCGTCAAGGAAGATTGCCTAAATATTG
>JAHEKB010000214.1 GCA_024638525.1 Bacteroidota bacterium | reverse complement strand
CCACAAACGCCTGATTCATGAAAGACTGAACGCCAGTATAGATAGATGCCACTGCATCCATGGAGCGCAATCCGTTGGCATAGGCCTGACTAAAATATACAGAATGGCCACTCAAACTGTCTAAAAAAGGCATATAACTCACACTGTCATAAGCGTGCAAACCGCTGTAATCTTTTCCAAAACTCTCAAGCAGAATAAAACATATATTGGGTTTTACATTTAGGAGCGCTGTATATTTCTTGTCATCGGTGCTTTGATGCTCCGCTAGCTCTTCCTGAGAGATAAAATTCAACTCTTCCAATGGATTTTGATTTAGAGATTCCAACAGCACAAAAACAGGGCTCATAGCCGATACAGCCAAATCGCTTGGAAGTGCTGCATATGCGTCGAGGTGATTCAAGGGTTTTAAACTGAGGCTTCCCCTGGCAGCAAGTGCCCAAGCAATCGCAAAGATTAGGATATAAAGCGCCTTCTTAAAGCCTTTTAGTTCAATTTTAATGGAGGAAAGTAACCCATAGATTAAAAGACTGTGTATGATCACGAATACGGCTGCTAACCAATAATCCTCGATATAGGACCAAATCACTGCTGATTCTTGCCCATCGACCATGAAAAACAAGTCCCTACCGACAATGGTCTTAGTTATCGGGTAATAGAGAACAGCAATAAAAGAGAACAGAAGAAAGCTCAAAAGCAATGCGATACCGATAAATCGCCTGAGCACCATCCATCTCTTCTTTGAAAACAAACTGTTCAATAGCAAAATCAAGAAATAGGGACTGAACCAGATTGCAATGGTCTTAAGGTCAAATAAGAGGCTAGTTTTCAAATAGTTCGAGCCCGTGACTTCTACCAAACGCAGGCTTGAATCAACCACACTGTGAAAAAACACCCTTGGAATCCAGCATAGCACCAGCAATAGGAGTAAAAAGAGAAGGGTTTTTATTAGGGCTTTTGTTAGCATTTAGCTTGAATAGATTGCAAAAATTACTAATTTTGCCCTCCGTTTAGCAAAAAATGAAAAAAGAAATACATCCAGATAACTATAGATTAGTGGTTTTCAAGGATATGTCCAATGGATATGAATTCTTGACCAGGTCTTGTGTAGAAACAAAAGACAACACTAAATGGGAAGATGGCAACGAGTATCCACTGTATAAACTGGAAATTTCAAGCGCCTCTCACCCCTTCTATACAGGTAAGATGCAGTTTGTTGACACCGCAGGTAGAATTGATAAATTCAACAAGCGTTACTCCAAAAAGAAATAAGATAAAATTCTATTTTATATAAGGCTCTCTATCTTTGGGGAGCCTTTTTTATTACTATGAAGCTTGTACTCTTTGACCAACACGCCAGCGGACTTTATCCATTAAGCCTGACAAGACCATGTGCCGATATCAGATTAGGCATACTAACACTGGCCGAAAAATGGTCTGCTAGAGGACATGATGTACGTTTCAAAACTTCAGAATATCTATCAGAGCTGTATCCCGACGATGGATCATCAGCGGATAGATATGTCGACGGCCGAGTGATCTACTCAGACCAAATTGCGCAAGCTGTTGAAAAGCTTAAGCAAGGTCAAGGGCTGTTTTCTGCTGAGCATTTAATAGCATGTCATGTTGACGAATTCAGTTTGGAAAAAGCTAATCAGCTCGAGCGAATTGAACTTGAAGAAGTAGAGATACTAACAAGGCCATACGATGTATTTCGATGGGCAGATCGTGAAATTCGTGCGGACTTTGACATAATTACAGAAGGCAGAACAAGCGCAGGATTGAGCGCTGATAATCAGTTAATTGGCAAGAACATCTTTATAGAAGAAGGCGCCCAAATACAAGCAGCAGTCTTAAACAGCACTAACGGACCGATATATATAGGTAAGAATGCAGAAATAATGGAAGGCAGTCTTATTAGAGGTCCATTTTCATTGGGAGAAGCGTCTGTTGTAAAAATGGGTGCAAAGATCTATGGTGCGACTTCCATTGGCCCGCAATGTAAAGTCGGCGGAGAACTAAACAATGTGTGTATGCAATCTCATTCCAACAAGGGACACGACGGCTTTTTGGGAAATGCAGCCATAGGGCAGTGGTGCAATCTAGGAGCAGATACCAATTGCAGTAATCTAAAAAACAACTATGCAGATGTAAAGGTCTGGGATTATTCAGTCGATCGGTTTACCCCTAGTGGATTGCAATTCTGTGGCTTGATAATGGGAGACCACTCCAAGTGTGGTATCAACACCATGTTTAATACCGGAACCTTAGTGGGTGTAAGTGCCAACATATTTGGAGCCGGATTTCCACGGAATTTCGTTCCTTCATTTAGTTGGGGAGGAAGCGCAGGCTTTTCGACCTATGCGTTAAAGAAAAGTGTTGAAACAGCTGCAAGGGTTATGAAGAGAAGAGGTGTCGATTTTAGCGCTTCTGAGCAAAAAGTATTAAAACATATATTTGAACACAGCAGCCGCTATCGGCTGTGGGAAAACAAACCACAAGCTCAATAATGAGACAAAAAATAGTTGCAGGAAACTGGAAGATGAACCTCAATTTAGATGAGGGAAAGGCATTGTTAATGGAAATCATTGACACAGAATTCAATGAAAATTGCCAAATAATCGTAGCTCCTCCATTTATACATCTGAGCCAGTTTGGCACCATGTTAAATCAATCGAGAATTGCCTTGGCTGCACAAAACTGTCATCAACAAGAACACGGTGCATTCACAGGTGAGGTAAGCGCTTCCATGTTAAAGAGTGTTGGCGTGGATTATGTCATTCTTGGACACTCCGAAAGAAGGAGTTTTTTCTTTGAAGACAGCATGTCTATCTCCTATAAGGTCAATCAAGTTCTGTCTCAAGGGATGAGGCCTATATACTGTTGCGGTGAGACATTGATGCAGCGACAAGAAAATCAACATTTCGAAATCATTAGAAGCCAAATTCGCGAAGGCCTATTCCACCTCAATGAAATGGAGCTGTTGAATTGTGTTATAGCGTACGAACCTGTTTGGGCTATTGGAACTGGTGAGACAGCCAGTCCAGATCAAGCTCAGGAAATCCATTCATTTATCAGAAAGACCATAGCCAAAGATTTTGGCGATATGGTGGCAGACAATATGTCTATATTATACGGGGGAAGTGTGAAAGCGGAAAATGCACAAGAACTCTTCAATTGCCCGGATATTGACGGTGGACTGATTGGAGGTGCCGCATTGGACGCCGCTCATTTTGCAGCCATCAGCAACTCGTTTTAGAACAAATAACCAAGACCAAGCGCAAAGTGGTCTAAAGAGTTCATAGAAAATTTTCGGTCGTAATTTTCACCTTCTGCCGAGTACGATTGAAAATTCAAATTTAGATCCGCTTTTACTTCCAATGAAATCCTGAACTTTTTATAAGGAGTGTATGATAAGCCTGCAAGAGGGTTAAATCCAAGATTGTAAAAGTAGCCGTAGTAGTCCTGTCCTTGTGGTTTTACAAATTCAGAATCCCAATACGCGTCAAATCCAGCATACAGACTCCATTGTTTGGCTTTGTCTAAAACTGTAGCATTTTGCCATCCTAGTGCGATTAAATAGGCAACACTTCCCTGATTGGTGCTAAGTGTATCAGACCTGGTTTCCCTGTCTATACCAAAATCCATGATTACGGTCGATCTCAGACTAGAAGTATAGTTTATTGGGTACTTATACCACAAACCCATTTCAGTGTCCTCTGAAAGCACTGGACGCAAAACAACGCCCATCTCACTACTTTGAGCCTTTGAAATGAGCTGAAGGCTTAAAAATGATGTAAGCAGGAGGGTATACCTTATAAATCTCATGAAGCAATATTAATGATTGAAACACAAAAAAAGGGCTCCGAATATTCGGAACCCTTTCTATATAAAGTTTAACAGTAATTACATTC
>JAHEKB010000213.1 GCA_024638525.1 Bacteroidota bacterium | reverse complement strand
TTACCTACTTGATCTACCGTATAATCCGGACTTGAATTCCCGTTGTTCCACAAATAGCTTTCTTGATTATTCATGAGACCCACCGATAGGTCAAAGACCTTAACCGCTCCACAGAAGACTCTGTCTTTACCCAATTCTACGGAAGGGCTCAAGATTAGCCCGAATTCAACGCTATCACTTGCGCTGCCGCAATGGCCGCTAAGCGTAACCTTATACCAACCCTCTTGATCTGCGGTGATAACAGAAGTAGTTTCAGATGTATTCCATAAATAACTCACATCCGGCTGTCCGGTATAGGCATCTAGTTCCATGGTGACCAGATCACAGAAAACACTATCAGGCACAACTCCAATGCCCGAATTAGTAATCTCCGCGACAGGTGTAATGCGTTCTATGAATTCAATGGTGTCGCTTACTGTACCACAGCTATTGCTCAATTCAACCCAATATTTTCCCTCTGAAGTAAAATGGCGGTATGCGTTAGCAGATCCGTCATCCCAGAGATAGACCTCTTCATTATTCAATAAACCAACATTCACCAAATGTGAAAGCTGATCACAATAAATGGAATCTGCACCCAAGTCTAGGGTCGGAGTATATAGTATATCCAATTGAATGCTGTCCTCTATGTTCGCACATAGATTGCTGGAGCGCAGCGCATATAGACCAGGGCTGGTAAACCTGAAACTGTCAGCTGTTCCCAGTACAACTGAATTCTGAAGATCCAGCCATTGGTAGTTCTCATCGTTGGCATTGTTTTGAACCGTATGAAGCGTGATGTCCACTGCATCACAGAACACCGAATCTAGACCTAAATATACTTGGGGAGTTTGTCTTAAACTAATGATAACCTCATCTGAATCTGAAGCACACATATTGGTGGCGACTAATTTGTAAAGACCGATACTATCAACCCAAATAGAAGATGTGCTATCATCTGTATTCCAAAGATAGAGCTCATCGTTATCCAACATTCCTGAGCCGAGCATTACTGAAAAACTGTCGCAATAGGTAGTGTCTTCAGGAAGCTGAACATTGGGACTATATCTCATGGTAAATAGCACTGTATCTGTCTCTGTTCCGCAATGCGGTGTCACTATAGTTACCCAATATTTATCCGCGTGTGTAGCAGTGATCTTCTGAGTTGTATCGCCATTGTTCCATAAATACGAAGCTAGAATAGTATCGTGTTTGGCATCTAGTTCAATGTTATTGAACACATCACAGATGAAGCTATCAGGAGGCAAGACGGGCATTGTTGGGCTGTATTCTAAAATAACATTAATGGTATCTCTAACAGTATCACAGCCATAGGTCGCTTGAACCCAGTACTGTCCGGTGTCTTTAAGGATTTTAAATCGATTGGTCCAGCCATCATTCCAGAGAATATCTGCCCCTTGATTCTTGGCATCCATAATCTCAAACACCTGATCACATTCGTAAATGGTGTCTGTCAATGAAAGCTCAATGAGATCAGTATAGAGGGTGTCACGGAACTTGGAAATGAATCCTGTCCAGAAGAAGCCTGAAGAGCTTGAACTCTTATTTTCACGGTATACTCCATCGGTGGTTGGATAGTCGGAAGAAGCAGTTATTCCTCCATAAAGGATATTGGTATAGCAGCTGATCCTTCTCAACTTATTGGCTCCGGGTATTTCAAAACTAGAACCTCCAAAATAGGTTCCATAAAGCAAGGTTTTTCCAAGATAATCCAATTTAGTTATGGTTGCTGAGGTGTTCCACCACCCCCCTCCTGTTGCGCTAGGGTTGCTGTCCATCAATGCATCAGTAGTCACAGGAAAATCATTTGATCGGGAAATGCCACATACGATGGCTTCTTCTCTCACATTGGCTGAGATGCTCACATTGGAATTATAAATCCAACCTGACCAATACTTCTCGTCTCCAGAACCACCTATGTAAGTTGAATACGAAACATTTTGGCCCAAGGCGTTCATCTTGACAACTACTAGATCTGCCCCACCAGCATGTGATTTTTGATAGGCATTGGTCGTGGTATAAAAATTGTTCGATTCACTAACTCCAGCTACATAGGCTTCATCAAAGTCGTTGATATATACCGATTCAAACCAATCGGCACCATCTCCACCCATTAGTTTACTATAGGCCAGCGTTTTACCATCGACCCTAAACTTCATGATAAAGCCGTCTTGTGCACCTCTGACATTGTAATTAAAGATACTTGAGCCGGGTGTAATAGGAAAATTACCAGATCCCGTTTTACCTACAATATAAATTTCATCGCTTGGACTTAATTGGATGTCATAAGCTACATCATCTTCTGCCCCACCTATAAAGGTTGAAAATATCAAATCTGTACCAACCGCATTCATTTTAGTTAAGAATGCATCTCCGCCAGTCCACCAGCTTCCGCCGGAAGACCCTCCGTAGCTATCATCAAAACAATTGGACGTAGTTGGGAAATCTGACGATCGCGTTTCACCTGTTATATACACATTTCCCGCATCGTCCAAAGCCATGGAATGAATAAGATCGTTGCCCGATCCACCGAGAAAAGTTGAAAAGACCAGAGAATCGCCGTTCTCGCTAAATTTCGTTACAAATCCCTTATACACATTGAATCCGCCTCCAGTTTCATCATATGCTCCTGGTGTGGTTGGAAAGTCTCCACTCCAAGAAAAACCTGCAATAACTGGCTGATGAGCAGAATTCACAGTTAAGGTAAAGGAGTACTCATAGGATGCACCCCCGATATAGCTGAACCACAAAATGCTATCTCCATCCTGAGACATTTTACAAACGAAAGCATCATAGAAGCCAGCTGGGGTTGTATCATATGCATTGACTTGTATTGGGAATTTGTCATTGGTCATTCCTGTAACATAAACGTGGTTACTGTCATCTATATCCAAGTCTAAAACCCATGTCCAAGCCCAACTGAATCCATTATTGCCACTTCCATAGAAATAGGTGCTCCAGTCAACATAAATCGGATCGAGAACTGTGGTTTCTTCAATCAGATCATTTTCTCCTATAAACCCTAGAGTATTAGCGCTCAATTGATAATCTATTTGCACTGAAGAACGGCTTTGTAAATGATAGGAAACGGGGCTCGCTTCTTCAATATCACCCCACTTTGTGGAATAGCTCAATTTGCCGTCCTTTAAGATTTGCATTCCCTCTACGCCAATGTACTCCAATTCAATATCAGAAAGCTTTGCTCCGGGATGAAGAATAAAATCGTATTTCAGCGCCCCCTCCTGGTCTTGATAAAAGACCATATCGATGTTTTTGTAGATATTCTCATAAACTATTTTAGCACTTAAAAATTTGGATCTACGCACACCCGATTCATCAAAATAGTTCACTCCTCGCACTTCCTCAGCCTCCTGGTGAACAACCTTGGCCGCGCTGTTCTTGAGCTTTATTTCCCAAACTACATATTCGAATTCTGGCAAGCCGTCAGGTCTTGTAAGCTCCAGTTGTTTGGTCATCTTCCTCAAACTGAAGACGAGTCTGTCTTTGTAGAAATCTACATTTGCACGAGGCCCTCCATATCGATAAAGCAATTCTAGAGGGTACTGACCGGTGTTCAATTCGAAGGCCGCCTGAGTTTCCAGACTGTGTTTTTGAATAGTCGACTGAATTTCCGCCTTTTTCTTCTCGCTTTGGAGCGAGATTTTATCTTTGGCAACAGATGTGAACGCCAGCAGTAAGCTTATTGATAGTATTAGGGGCTTAGCGACTTTCACAACACACGAATTTACGGATTTATCAGTAAGACGAACGTCATATCTAAATCGTTGCTCAAGGGTGCTGTAATTCCCTTGCTTTTCATCTATTTCTTCAACCATTATGTATATAGAAATGAGTTGCCAAGAGGAATGCATCAATGGGCACAGGCAGACCGTTATGCTATAGCGGCACAGTATCAGAAGGGTCATTCTTTCTTCAATCCCGCCACCTACAGTCAAATCAGTGACAAGGGAGAAG
>JAHEKB010000027.1:11452-16120 GCA_024638525.1 Bacteroidota bacterium | reverse complement strand
AGGCCAAAATAGCCACGATAGGAATGATCCAAAACACATGTGGTTTTACACTAACTATTCTATTTGTAGAACAAGCATTGAGAAACAGCAAGAGCGAAATGACCCAAAGATTTGGATGGATAAATATGAGAAAAGCCGCCAACAATGCTTGCAACCACTTGGCCTTTTTGTAGTAAGCCAAACCCAAAGCGGCGAGAAACATCATTGACAATGGATCTACCCGCATACTGCGTGCAACTTCAAAAACCGCTTTATCATTGATAAATAGAAATACCACAATTAAAGCCCATAGCACTTTAAGACCAGCAGTCTTTGCACTACGGTAAAGTAGTAATGCAGCCGTGAGAAAGTATATGGCCCACGGTAATCGCTGCCAAAAAACCTCAAAGGGTAAGACGGTCAAATGAAACATGTGAAACAAAAACCGAATGGGCAAATAAGCCATGAAGCGCTGCTCTGTTCCATCTTGTGGCCAAATCCTCGAAACAAAACCATCCTTGAACACTTTATTCACGGCAGGATCTAGCCCCATGACCTCATCAAACCAAACCAGGGGAATTCTATCTAAGTTCAGCAGATGTAAAACAGCAAATAGCACAAAGTAGAGGGCAAGCCCCCAAATGGCATACTGCTCTGCTTTTTTCATAATTGATAGGCGCTGATTACCCCTTTGGCCCACTTCAATGCCAATCTCGCTTGCTCCTCTTTGGTCATGGAACTATTGTCCAGGGTTATGGCATCTTCTGCCTTTTTGAGGGGTGAATGCTGTCTATGGGAATCCAGATAATCTCTTTCACGAATGTTGTGTAGTACTTCTTCAAAATGAACATCAATGCCCTTCTTCTTTAGCTCTTCAAACCTGCGTTGTGCTCGAATCTCCGTAGCAGCGGTCATGAAAATCTTAAGTTCAGCATCGGGAAAGACTACGGTTCCAATATCTCGTCCATCCATCACCACACCTTTGTTTTTACCTATTTCCTTTTGTTTGGCTACAAGGAAAGTTCGAACCTCTGAAAGTGTGCTGACCTTGCTAACGATTTTGGACACTTCTAAGCCTCTGATATCATCTTCAACATTCTCACCGTTCAAATAGGTTTCAAAATATTCTCTGTCCGGATTGAATTTGAATTCAATCTTAATATTCCCCAATACAGCTGGATCCTCTTGTACTTCTCCTGGGGCAATTCCTTCGCGTATAAAATACAGACTCACCGCGCGGTACATCGCTCCACTGTCTATGAAAGTATAGCCCAATTCCTTGGCAATGTTTTTTGCCAAGGTACCCTTTCCACAACTAGAATGTCCGTCTATCGCTATATTGATCTTTGAAGACAAGAGGCTTGTCAAACATATCAAAATATTTTTAACTTGCTTAGAAATGGACTAGCTCTTTCGCTTTCTGAAAGAGGCCAAGTCTTTGTGAACGGTAAAATAATGGGAGGAGATACCCGGATAATATCCAGCGCTTCCATAGCTTAAATAGAGCTTTTTGACCCCAATTCCAAAACCCCAACTAAATCCGGTCATTGCCCTTCTATTCTCAGGAGAAAGTTCTGCTCGGCGCTGATGATTGTATCCCATTCTCAATTGAAAATTAGGAGAGAACACCAATTCGGTGCTAAAGATCACATGGCGCATTAGACGATCTCCAAAACCGATTTCCTGGTTCTTGATTTCACCTGTCTCCAAATCGATCTCTTTATTGCGCGTATTGGTATTTACATAGGAATTATCCCATCGGTGAAGGCTGTGCGCCGTCAGCGTAAATCGCAAAGGATTATGCAAAAGCTTTTTGCTTATGCTTGCTTGGATGTCAAAGGGCAAGGGCTCTCTAATATCATTATCGCTATACGGAATGAATTGCACTCCGAGGTTCTTCATCAGCACAGATGCTGAAAAGAGTTGTTCCTCATTGTGGTAGTTAACCCCAGCATCTAAAGCTCCCGCTGTTGCTACATAGGCTTCATACACAGAATAGAGAAATTTAATATTGAAGCCATAATGAAGGCGATCTGTATGATCTCTTCCAAAGCCTATTTGAAAGTTATAGTCGCTTGCATCGAACACCCCGAGAGTCTCTCCATTTACGTTTGTGCGCACAAACTCTCCATAATCATAGTATCCCGTACTAAACATAAAAGTACCTATGGAGTCAAAATGGTACGCATAACTGGCAAAGCCATGATTGAGATCAGCAACATAATTTGCATAGGACAATGAAATGTGGTGATGCATGTCTTTGTTGAGCAATGCCGGATTTTGATACCCTAGAGCTGGGTCTCTATCCGGATTCACTATGACCACTCCACCTAAAGCAGTATGCCTGGCTGAATTCTCGATAAGCGAAAAGGTAAATGCCGACGAACCTCCCAATTGTTGAGCCCAGCTATATGGCGCCAATATTACCGTTAATAGGTAGATTAGTTTTCGCATTGCTTTCTTAACGAACAAAGATAGCGGAATAATGTGCTGAAATAAATGGAAGTCGGTCCATATAGAGAACTGACAACAATCTGAGAATATTTCAATCTAGTCCTCTTAAATCATTGAGCGATTAGGGGGCTTTGATTTTCCTGTATAAGCCCCTAAATTTGAGACAAGACCATTTACAGTAAAAGCCATGAAAGCCACAGAAGTGTTAGAAGAACTCAAAGCCTACGGCAGTCAACAAACCAAAAAAACCCACATGAATCACGGGGCCAAAGAGCCCCTCTATGGTGTCAAGGTTCAAGACCTGAAGAAGATCTTGAAAAAGACCAAGAAGAACCACGAATTATCTTTGGAACTCTATGCTACAGGAAATTCAGATGCCATGTATCTAGCTGGATTAATGGCGGATGAAAATCAAATCACTAAAGCCCAATTGGAAGAATGGGTAAATCAAGCCTATTGGTACTATTTGAGTGAATACACCGTAGCATGGGTTGCAGCAGAGTCGCCTTATGGTTTTGAATTGGGCCTCAAATGGATTGAATCCGATAAGGAAATGACGGCTGCATCGGGATGGGCAACCCTAGCATGCTTTGCCGCGCTTAATGAAGACAGCGCGTTGGCATTGAATATCTATTCGCAATTGCTTGAGAGAGTGGCAAAAGAAGTGCATGGCGAAAGGAATAGAGTTCGTTACGTTATGAATGGTTTTGTCATAGCCATTGGCAGCTATATCAAAGAACTCTGCAGCAAAGCAAAAGAGGTAGCTGAACACATCGGTGAGGTAAAGGTAGACGTTGGAGGTACCGCTTGCAAAGTTCCTCTTGCTAAGGTTTATATTGACAAAGTGATAGACAAAGGACGCCTGGGTAAAAAGAGAAAGTCCGCCAGATGTTGAGTTTATTGGCCCTCGATTTAAAAGACTAAGTACGCAGGTTTATTGGACTAACTTTATTCTTGATTAATTTGATTATGAAAATGCAGGACGTGAGTTTTAGATCTTATGGAGAGTGTTTGGACTACATACCCCATAACGAACAGATTCTGGTAGAACGGCTGGATGGACTCATTCGATCTACCCTACCGCGAGTCAAAAGGAAACTCTCCTACAATGTGCCTTTCTATCATCAGAACAAGAACATCTGCTACATTTGGCCTGGTTCGGTGCCTTGGGGCAAAGTGACCTTTCTAGGAGTGCAAGTTGGCTTTACCAGCGGACACCTTCTATTTGATGAGACCAATTACCTTCTTGCTCAGAATCGGAAATACGTGAGGACTAAGCAGTTTACCACACTCGCAGAAGAAGATGAGGACATGCTGCGCTATTTTCTTCTGCAAGCAGAAGAGTTAGATTGAAGAATACTTTGTTTATATTGGCTAACAGCTATGAACGACTTGATAAAGGTATTCTCAGGTACCCAAATTACCGTAGAAAATGTGAAAAACGCTTTGGAATCTGCAGGCATTGGTTCTATTATTCGGAATGACTTCCAGTCAGGGATAATAGCGGGTTTTGGAGTTACCCCCTCACATGTCGAACTTTTTGTAGATCAATCCAATATGCAGCGCGCAACAGACATTATCAAAGAATTCATCTCTGAGGTTGAAGACTAAGTACTGAGAGATTTACCGTTTATTCCTTGCTGTTGAATTAGCCCAAACTGACTTTCCCATCTACCAATTCAATGACACGCCTAGCTCGATCAATTACCCTCTGATCATGGGTGGAGAAAACAAAGGTTATACCTTCTTCGCGGTTGAGTTTCAACATCATGTCCAATAAGCCTTCGGTGGACTTTGAGTCCAGATTAGCTGTAGGTTCATCTGCTAAAATGAAGTCGGGTTTTGAGGCCAACGCCCTGGCAACGGCTACCCTCTGTTGCTGTCCACCACTCATCTCAGATGGTCGTCTATCCACTTCTGCTTCTAGACCAACCGCAGTGAGAAGTTCCAAAGCTCGTCTCCTACGTTCTTGTTTTGTAACCTTTTGCAATTGCATTATGAACTCAACATTCTCTACTGCAGTCAAGACGGGGATCAAGTTGTAGCTCTGAAAAACAAAGCCTATGTGCTTTAATCTAAAATCAATGCGCTCATTGTCGTCCAGACCACCCATATTGATTCCTGCAAGCTCCACTTCACCTGCACTGGGATCATCAAGACCGCCAATGATGTTAAGCAGTGATGTTTTTCCACTTCCACTCGGACCGACAATCGCCGTGAACTCGCCTTCTTGGA
>JAHEKB010000027.1:0-11442 GCA_024638525.1 Bacteroidota bacterium | reverse complement strand
TACCGCTTTCACCTCCACTCCTTTCTGTCCGTACGTCTTGTGAATATTTCTCAGTTTGATCATATAGCTGTTCTTAAGGTTTCTGCCGGATTGAATTGCAGTGCTTTCCGTGCTGGATATATACAAGATAATAGTGCTGTGACTACAACCAGCAGCGTAATCTGAAGATAATATTGGGGTTCCAAATAAGGGTATAGAACACTTTCTAGTCCTACCGTTCTCAAGCCTTCGGATAAAAAACTGAGGTCAATACCCGTCTTTTTAAGTATGCTTATACTGCTAATGGCCATTCCTAAGCCCACCGGCACACTCACTCCTGCTATCATTAATGATTCCATAGCTATCATCTTAAATACTTTCCTCTTATTCATCCCAACTGAAAGCAGCATTCCTATTTCCTTCTTTCTTTCTAAAACCGCCATCAACATGGTATTTACTATGCCAAAACTCAGAGCAAACATGATGATCAGTAAGAACAAGCTCATTAGGTAGTCCATCATCTTATCGGCAAATCCGAGTTCAGGAGCAATTTCTCTCCAGTCATTCACCTCCAATTCCGGCAGATCATTTTGTAGATCCTTTGCAAAGGAAACTGCACTTTCGCTACTGTTCAAGCCTATGGCTATTTCGTGAATTTCTTCTGAACTCAAGAGGCCAGCCAATTGATCTTGTAACACAAATGCATTGATCTCATCGTATAGAGCATTGGCCGTCCTGTATATATCTGTCACCTTGAAAATGACTTCAATTTGTCCCCCATTTGCATCAATCAAACTGCACTGTACTTTATCCTTTATCTCGGCATTGAGTTTAGTCGCCAATTTCCCTCCCAATACTATAGGCGGGTACCGCTTATACTCCTCTAAAAAATTACCGCTTTGCCCCAATCCTGGCAAGCTGGTCAATTCTCTTTCTTTTGTTGGAATGACGCCATTTAGAATTACGGCTGAAGCATTGCCCGTGCTCTGTATAAAAGATTCGGTCTTGCTTCTTCCAAGCGCGGTTTCAACCAGAGGATTTTTCTCAAGCTCATCTATTAATGTTTGTGCTTGTGGAATAGACTGGCTGAGTTCACCGTATTTTACAAAGTCCGGATGATGTATCTGAACATGACTGACATAGGTTTCAATGGCTTTTTGCTGCCTCATTTTTGTTAGCCCCTTGGCCAATGCAATGACCAATAGACCTCCCCATATACCGATTGCAATGGCCAATATGAGTACCCATGTCCTCATTTTATTGCGCCAAATATTCCTATATGCAATCTGGCTGATCATGAGTTCATGGCTTCAATGGGAGCCAATTTCTTTATTTTAAAAAACACATATGAATTAACGAGTAGCACCACAATAAACAATATGAGCAACTGCGTAATAAAAATGGTAGGATCCAATGAAGTCGGCAGCACTGCCTCAAATCCAAATCTTTCCGCGATTTTTTGAATCTCTCCTCCCATTCTAATGGGATGAATATTGAACCATAATACCAAGGGCAAAGACAATACCGCTCCCGCTGAAAGACCCATCAATGATATCATAAGACTTTCTAACAGATGAGTTCTATACAGTTGATGCCTTTTCATACCCACCGCAATGAGAACACCGTATTCAAAGTTTCTCTCTTCAGCTGACATCAATACCGTACCAAATAGGCCAAAGGACATGATCAGATAAAGAATGATCAATACGACAGTTCCACCTGCTCTATCTGCGCGGATGAGCTGAATCAATTCGGGCAACATCTCCTTCCAATTCATGACCTCATATTCAGTATTCAATTGATTTTGAATATTTGATTGAACAGATTTCCACTGATCAGAAGGAGCTTGAACGACAACTGTAGTGATCATTCCATATAGGGCAAATAGATCCTGAGCAAGTTCCTTATTCATGATGACAGTTCGCTTGTTGAGCTCAGGTGTTTTAAGATCGACCACTCCAACCACTTTATAATTGCCTGCGGCTATCGAGCCTTGGTAGCCCTGTCCCAAAAGAGATATGGTATCGCCTATGTCAAGCTTGAGCCATTCAAATAGAAATTTGGACAAGAGAACTCCTCGCTCTTCCTGGCTGAGGTAGTTTCCCTTAATCACGCGCTGGTCCAATCCAATATGGGCTGCCTCTTTTGCGGGATCAAGACCCATTACTGCGACGGGTTTACTCTTATCTTTAAAATTCGCCAAGGCATAGGATTCTACCCGTTCATGAAGCATTTCAACACCATCCATTCCTTCAATCTCCTGTATGCTTTCACTGTCCATGGCTAGATCAATGCGTTTGTCTTCCCAATATCCGGACTGATGAACTTGTACGTAGCCCATATAAGATCCGACTACATTGCCAATCATGTTTTCGTATGCCCCGTATTGTAGCGAGCGCATTAGTATGGCGCAAAGAACTGCGAAGGCGACTGAAGACAAGGTGATCAAGGATCTTCTCTTGTTTCTAAAGATATTTCGCCAAGCGATCTTAAACAGCACCTTTTACTGTGATAACAATGCTTATGGGATTCGGTTTACAGAAATGATCATATCTCCAACTTCAATTTGTTGTACTACATCCATTCCTTCAATAACTCGAGCAAAAATGCTGTACCTGCCCGTGAGAAAGGGTGTTGCATTATGGGTGATGAACCACTGCACACCCTCGGTATCCTTGCCTGCTGAAGCCAAGCCTACAGTGCCTTCTGAATAGTGCTGATAATTTGAGAACTCAGAACGTTGAGTCCAATTGAGCCCCCCCCAGCCATCACCTCTGGGACAGCCACCTTGTATCACAAAATTGGGAACAACGCGATGAAAGTATTTATTGTCGTAAAATCCGCTATCTGCCAACTTAATAAAATTTGAAACCGAAGCAGGAGCATCATTAATAAAGCAACGAATGATAATGTCACCCTTTGTGGTTTTAATCTCCACCTTTTGATTAAACGGCACAGACTTTATATAATCCCAGTCCATGGGTTTACCCCCATCTTTTGTTCTTTTATAGTCATCAATAAATTCTTGATCATCCTTGCCATACCACCTTGCCATGGCTTTACTTAAATCTATGAAGGTCTCCATTTGTCTTGGCAGTTCTAGCTGCCATCTGAGACTGTCAAGCACGGTCGGGTCTATAAGGTCTCGTGAATATGAAATTCCTTCATCCAACATGGCATAGCACGCTATACTCTGCAGCGCCATATCACCTGAATTTAAAGCCCAATTGACTAAATCTGTAAAGAATTCTGGATAAAAGCTACGTACTCTTTCAATTTCCGTGAGTTTTAAGAAAGCCGCATTCTTGACCACCTTATGAACACTGGCATCCTCTATGTGTTGCCTTAGCCAGATTCGTATTTTATCAGCTTCTACATCCGGATCCAATTTCTCTAAAAGTTTGGCATAAGAATAGGGGTCATCCGGCATTGTATTCATCCAAGCACCGCCATAAGTCAAGCGCTCCTCTTTTACATCGCTCAGCATTTCATGTATTCTGTTCAATGTAGCCAGAGCTTCTTCGTTCTTAACATGCGGTCTTGGATCTCCGTGATTGACTCTTGCGTCTGGGTCTGTAGATCGCTTTACCCTCAAAAGCAAATGGAGGTAGTGGGCAGAAATGATTTGCTGTTCATCGGTTGCCAAACGGCTAACCATATTCTTAAGAACCCTGTTCTCAATGCTGTCGGAGTACCGACCTTGCTGCAAAGCCCTATAGACACCATACAACCAACCGTTTACAAGTAGTTCATCCCTTGGGTCAAAGCGATCCAAAAATGCAAAACTCGCCGAATCGATGCACCTCCCCATGGCCTCTAAAATATATCGCTGATTAAACTTGCTTGTCTCAGAGGCAAACGATCTGCGGAGCACTTCCGCTGATTTGGGATGACCAATTTGGCCTAAGGCTAAAGCCGCGGCTCGTCTCGGTAGCTCATCCTGGTCAATTTGCAGAACCTGTGACAAATAGGGAATGGCTATGCTATCTTGTAAACTGGCAAATGCAAGTGCGGCCTGCACTCGATGAGATTCTTTCTTTGCTTTGAGAAAGGGAATCAATGCCTTTGCATTTCTCTCATCTTGCAATTGATAAATTTTGATTAATCCTTCATCGCTAAACTTATTGACACCTTCTTCTGGATAGGGCTTACTGTTACAAGCCAAAAGGCCTAAAACGGCGAAAAGTAGCAAATTGCGCATAGGCAAATTTATGCTTTAGCTCAACTATAATATGAATCTTTGCAGACTATGATTGAAATGCATGAATGACTTCTAATTCTAAGAAGTTTTGTTTATGTGGTAGGCCATCATGAATTCTTTGGCCTTTTGCACATAGACATCGGCATTCTTCTCTATGGATACTCTTTGAGCTTCGGTCAATTTCTTGACCACTTTTGCTGGCGAGCCTAAAACAAGAGATCCAGGTGGAATAACTGTTCCAGCTGTGACCAAGGCATTGGCTCCAATAATACTGTACTCACCTATCTCAGCATTGTTCAAAACCACTGCATTCATCCCAATCAAGACCTTGTTCTTCAAAATAGCGCCATGAACTACAGCTCCATGGCCGATGATGCAGTCTTCACCGATGTGGACGGGAATTTTTGGATCAACATGAATGACCGCATTATCCTGTACATTAGATCGAGCACCAATGCGGATGAGGTCATTGTCCCCCCTTAAAACCGCGCCGTACCAGATGGAACATTCATCCCCGAGATCTACATTTCCAATTACCGTTGCATTAGGAGCAATAAAGACGTCATTGCCTTTTTTGATCTTGCTAAATAGGTCCATAGGCAAATATATTAAAGAGCCTTGGCTCTTTTTCTTTCGTGTTCCTTGAGCAAAATCTTCCTGAGACGGATAGTTGCAGGTGTCACTTCCACGTATTCATCAGCCTGAATGTATTCCAAGGATTCCTCCAGAGAAAAAATGATAGGTGGAGCCAATTTTACTTTATCATCCGCTCCAGCAGATCTGACATTGCTTTGTTTCTTGGCCTTCGTCAAGTTTACAACCAGATCTCCTGGCCTTGAGTGCTCGCCCACAACTTGGCCTTCATAAATAGACTGATTAGGCTGAACAAAGAATTTGCCCCTTTCTTGCAGATTGTTCAAACTATAGGGTATGGCATTGCCGTTTTCCATGCTGATCATAGAACCGTTTATGCGCTTAGGAATTTCCCCTTTAAAAGGTTGAAACTCTTTGAATCTATGGGCAATAATGGCTTCTCCTTGGGTAGTGGTCAACAAATGATTTCTCAAACCTATAATACCTCTTGATGGTATTTCGAATTCCAAATGCATTCCATCACCTTTGGGCTCCATGCTTAGCATATTGCCTTTGCGTTGGGTGATGTATTCTATTACCGTTCCGGAATGTTCTTCAGGAACATCTACTGTTAGTTCTTCTATGGGTTCGTGCTTAACTCCATCCATTTCTTTGATGATCACACGGGGTTGACCAATTTGCAGCTCAAAACCTTCTCGTCTCATGGTCTCAATCAATACAGACAAATGCAATACTCCCCTGCCGTAAACCAAGAAAGAATCTGAAGAGCCTGTATCATCAACTCGCAATGCCAAATTTCTTTCCAATTCGCGCTCTAGGCGTTCTCTGATGTGTCTTGAAGTAACGAACTTTCCTTCTTTACCAAAGAAGGGAGAGTCATTGATCGTAAAAAGCATGCTGATGGTTGGTTCATCAATGGCAATGGTTGGCAATCCCTCTGGATATTCTTGATCTGCCACCGTATCTCCAATTTCAAAACCTTCAAGTCCGGTAATGGCACAAATATCTCCAGCTTGAACCGCGCTTACTTTTCGTTTTGCTAATCCATCAAAGACAAACAACTCTTTCACCTTTGACTTCACCGTACTCCCATCTCTCTTAACCAAGCTCACAGCCTGCTTTTCTTTTAGTCCTCCCCTGCGCAATTTTCCGATCGCTATCCGACCGGTAAAGCTGGAATAATCCAAAGAGGTAATCATAAGTTGTGTATTGCCCTCCTTGATTTGTGGTGCAGGAACGTGATCGATGATTGCATCCAAAACCGCATACATATTGTCGGTCGGCTTTTGCCAATCAGTACTCATCCAGTTTTGTTTGGCTGAACCGTATATTGTGTCAAACTCCAACTGCTCCTCTGTAGCATCCAGTGCAAACATTAAGTCGAAGACCTTCTCGTGCACTTCATCAGGGGTGCAGTTTTCCTTGTCCACCTTATTGATAACCACCACAGGCTTGAGCCCCGCTTCCAAGGCTTTTGAAAGTACGAATCTAGTTTGAGGCATAGGGCCTTCAAATGCGTCAACCAACAACAAGACTCCGTCGGCCATATTCATTACCCGCTCCACTTCCCCACCAAAATCACTGTGACCTGGAGTGTCAATAATATTGATCTTCACTCCTTTATAATTCACAGAGACGTTTTTTGACAGAATAGTTATTCCCCTTTCTTTTTCAAGATCATTGCTATCCATGACCAATTCACCCGGCTGTTCGTGCTCTTTAAAGAACTCACAGGCCTGTAAGATTCTGTCAACCAAGGTGGTCTTTCCGTGATCCACATGGGCAATAATGGCGACGTTTCTGATTTTCCTTTCCAAAATTTGGTGCAATGGTAGGTTAAATATGATTGAGGAGTGATCTTTTGAGATGGTCGATTTCAGTTTTGAAGGAATCCTGAACAAATGCAACATATTTTGTTCTTCTATCCTCTATACTGTATGCGCTCAATATTCCACCTTATTACTCTTGTGCTCAGCATAAACCTCATGGCTGAAAATAAGGCGGTACAAACCCACGACAGCTGCAACATCATTTTTGAAGATTCCATATCTAAATGCGATCTCGACTCTGTAATCCTTGAGGCCAAAAGCGGATTTAGCGATTATGAGTGGGACAACGGAAGTACCAGCAGGCTGAGGTGGGTGAAAGAAACAGATTGGTACTATATCACAGCCGAGAACAGTCAGGGAGATACTTGCAGAGACAGCGTTTTTGTAGAGATTAACGAAAGCAGAGAGCTGAGATATGACTTGAACAAAAGCCCATATCTCTGCAAAGGAGATTCCATTGTTGTAGAATTAAATGACGGATTTTTATCATACTGGTGGAATACAGGACATCGCGGAGATCGGGCTGTCCTTTACCCAAGTAGTGACCAGACTGTTGTTGTAGAGGCCCTTGATTCAAATGGATGTGAAGCCAGAATAGAATTTAAAATCTTTGTGGATGACTGCGATAGCTGTGATCTACTGCCGGAAGAAATAATCAAATGTGCAGATTCAGTCGTAATAGAAGCAGAGAATGGCTTTGAGGTTTATGAGTGGTACGACGGCACAAGAGGGAGAATTCGCTGGGTAGATGAAAGTGGATGGTATAAACTGGATGCAGAGGATTCAAACGGAAACCTATGTACGGATAGTGTCTATGTAGACCTGAATTCAGGGAAAGAACTCAGAATATGGAGCAATCCATCTCCAGCAGAACTGTGCATTGGCGATTCCATTGTGATTGAATTGAGCGGCGGATTTAGAGAATACTGGTGGAGTACCGGCCACCGAAGTGATAGAGCAGTGCTTTATCCAACTGGAGATACAGTCGTTGTTATTGAAGCTGTGGATTCTAACGGTTGTGAAACAAGAAGAGAATTTGAGATTGAAGTGGACAGTTGCACTGCGGCTATAATGGAAGACCCCTTCGATGGCGCATTGCGCTTTTACCCAAATCCAGTAAAAAATCATTTGCATCTGAGTGTTAAATCAAAACACATTGCTGAACAGACATTGAAGATATACAACGTATATGGAAAAAAGGTACTCGAATACCAAATAACATTTGGAGATCAAACCATAGATCTCTCAACTTTGACAAACACCATGTTCTTTATAAAAATCGGCCCCTATGGTCGTACCCTTTTGAAGGGTTGAGTCATACGACTTATTTCAGTTTATGTTGAGACCTCCTTTTTTAGGAGGTCTTTTCATTTTTGAAGATCTTAGACAAAAAAAATCCCCGACCTAGGCCGGGGATTCTAATAAATATTATGCAATATTTTATTACATCATTCCTCCCATTCCACCCATGTCCGGCATTCCGGCATGTGAGTGTGGTTTTTCCTCTTCTGGAATATCAGCAATCAAACAATCTGTAGTCAAAAGCATACTTGCAACAGATGCTGCATTCTCCAATGCCACTCTAGAAACTTTGGTTGGATCGATGACTCCAGCCTTGATCAAGTTTTCATAAGTCTCTGTGCGCGCATTGTATCCGAAATCCGCTTTGCCTTCTCTTACCTTTTGGATAACCACTGAACCTTCACCACCAGCATTGATAACTATTTGTCGCAATGGTTCTTCAATGGCTCTGCGTACAATGGCAATGCCTGTTTTTTCATCCTCGTTCTCTGACTTCACTTTGTCTAAACTGTCTAAAGCTCTTATGAAAGCAACTCCACCACCGGCAACGATTCCTTCTTCGACTGCCGCTCTTGTAGCATGCAAGGCATCATCCACGCGGTCTTTTTTCTCTTTCATCTCCACTTCAGATGCAGCACCAATATAGAGTACTGCAACACCACCGCTCAGTTTTGCCAAACGCTCTTGAAGTTTCTCCTTATCGTAGTCTGAAGTAGAATTTTCAATTTCAGCCTTGATTTGGTTTACTCTTCCTTCAATGTCTGCTGAATTTCCTGCTCCGTTGACCACTGTTGTATTCTCTTTGTTGATGGTTACTTTCTCACACGTTCCAAGAGACTCCAGCGTTGCATCTTCTAATCTCCTACCCTGCTCCTCAGAGATCACCTGACCTCCGGTGAGAACCGCTATGTCTTGCAACATCGCTTTTCTTCGGTCTCCAAAACCTGGAGCTTTAACCGCCGCAACTTTCAAAGATCCTCTGATCTTATTTACTACCAAGGTAGCCAGTGCTTCACCTTCAACTTCTTCTGAAATAATTAACAAGGGCTTACCGGTCTGTGCAGTTTGCTCAAGCACCGGAAGCAATTCTTTCATATTGCTAATCTTTTTGTCGCATATTAAGATGTAAGGACTTTCTAACTCAGCTTCCATCTTTTCAGCATTGGTCACAAAATAGGGGCTCAAATATCCTCGATCGAATTGCATTCCTTCAACCGTTTTAACTTCGGTTTCAGTTCCCTTTGCTTCTTCAACGGTAATCACTCCATCTTTACCCACCTTTTTCATCGCATCGGCAATGAGGCTTCCTATCTTGGAGTCGTTATTGGCTGAAATTGAGGCTACTTGCTCGATCTTCTCGAAATCATCGCCAACAACCTCACTTTGACTTTGAAGGTTTTCAATGACTGCGCTTACTGCTTTGTCGATTCCTCGCTTCAGATCCATAGGGTTGGCACCGGCTGCAACATTTTTCAAACCACTGGTAATGATGGCCTGAGCCAAAACTGTCGCGGTAGTGGTTCCATCACCCGCTTGATCAGCGGTTTTAGATGCAACTTCTTTAACCATTTGCGCTCCCATATTTTCAACGGGATCTGCCAATTCAATTTCTTTGGCTACAGTAACGCCGTCTTTGGTAATGTTTGGCGAACCAAACTTCTTATCTATCACTACATTTCTGCCCTTGGGGCCCAATGTAACTTTAACTGCATTTGCAAGTGCATCTACTCCTTTTTTGAGTTGATCTCTCGCAGAGGTATCAAATAATATCTGTTTTGCCATGATGTCTTTTTTTGTTGATTAAACGATAGCAAGTATGTCTGACTCTCTCATCATGAGATAATCCTTGCCGTCCACTTGAAGTTCTGTACCTGAGTATTTACCGTACAATACCACATCACCGGATTTTACGGTTGTGGGTTCATCTTTCTTTCCAGGACCTACTGCAACTACGGTTCCTTTTTGAGGTTTTTCTTTAGCAGTGTCTGGGATGTAGATACCTCCAGCTGTCTTTTCTTCAGCAGCTGCGGGCTCTACCAAAACTCTGTCTGATAATGGTTGAATATTCATGTGTGTGTTTTGATTTATTTGGTAGGCACAAGTCAGATTTTGTGCCAAAGCCTAAATACAGTATAAATGACAGATGACTGTCAGGGTCTAGGGTCAATTTGGCAGAGCGATTAAGGCTGTTCGTCGCTAGGTAAAGCGGGATTGGCATCGCCAGTTGGAGCGAATTGACCGGCGTCACCAGCTTCTGGTGCTCCTATTGGTGCATTTTCCAACTGTTCCTGCATTATACTATCCTGAGAATCTCCTGTTCTATAGAGATAACCGGAACTCAATGAAAAGACCAATAATGCGATGGCCAAAGTCCAAGTAGCTTTTTCAATGAAGTCATTGGTCTTTTTAACCCCGGCGATTTGATTTGCAGCCGAGAAATTAGCGGCAATCCCTCCCCCTTTTGGGTTTTGAATAAGCACAATGAGTATCAGCAAAATAGCTGCGATGATGGCTAGTATGATTACAAGTGTGAACATCTTAATTATCGTTTTGGTCTAAAGCGTCTTGAGCTTTTCTAATTCGGGCGGCAAAATACGCTGATTTAATAGGATTTTGCAAACTTAATTTGCGGTAGGTATCTATGGCCTTAAGCCACAAGCCCTGTGCTTCATAAACTCCTGCCAAAGTCTGTGTAACAAGCTCAGAATCATCTATCTCGCTTTCTCGTGCCTTGCGCTCTGCACTGTAAAACTCCCTTTTTGGTCGAGGTCTTGAATTGCGCTTTTGTATGAACTCATCCAGCTTCGCATTCAGTTGGTGAACAGATGAGTCTTCATGCTCTTTGGTTTTGCTATCCAGAATGTTCTGATTCACCTCTGAATCTTCGCCCTTATTATCCTGATCTTTGGTCTGGTTCAACCAAAAAAAGAAGTCCTGTTCCTCATCTGTATCGGTATTGGCTTCTTCTTCAGATGAATGATCGGGAGTTTCAATTAATTTCATCAACTCGCGTTCAGGGTCGTACCGCGGCTTGTCCCATGTGGGTAGTTTATCCTCATCACCCGCTGTGTCTTCTGGAATCAGACCAATCAAATCTCGTGTAGGATCGTATAGCTCTTCACTGGGAGTTTCAGGCCGTGCTTTAGCAAAACTCAATTCTTCGGTCTTCCTGAAAAGCTGATACAAACGTGCATTATCGCTGCAATACACACCGGCAAGCCTCAGTTTGTGATCTGCCAAAGGCAAATTGGCATTGGCATTGGCCTTGGCCAATAGAATCCTGTAGGAGCTGCACGATGGATAAGCTGCGACCATTTGTTCCAGACTTGCAATGTCTTCCAAGCCTATTTCTTTGAGAGAGGCTGTAAAAGGGGCAATATCCAGTACCTGATCTACCAATTTATTGCTGCCTGATTGAAAATCTGTTGAACCAACATATCCGTTATTTCATCAATAAGTTGAGTCTCTATGGTGCTGAAGTTTGTTCCCGCATCAAAGTCTTGAAAGTTTGTGAACGTCTGATCAAAGTCCAGTTCA
>JAHEKB010000212.1 GCA_024638525.1 Bacteroidota bacterium | reverse complement strand
AAAGGTGATAAAGTGATCGTTTTCAAAAAGAAACGCAGAAAAGGTTATCAAAAGAGAAATGGTCATCGCCAACATCTAACTCAAATTCAAATAGAAAATATCAAAGGATAATCTCATGGCACATAAAAAAGGAGCAGGAAGTAGTAAGAACGGAAGAGAGTCGCATAGTAAACGACTTGGAGTTAAGATTTTCGGCGGGCAAGAGTGTATCGCTGGTAATATCATCGTTCGCCAAAGAGGAACCACACACCATCCCGGAGAAAATGTAGGAATGGGTAGAGATCACACATTGTTTGCCCTCACAGACGGCAAGGTGGAGTTCCGCAAGAAATCAAACAACAGATCATATGTAAATGTGGTCCCCGCTGAAGCCTAAGACAGAAGTCTTCTAAAGAAACCATTAACCCTTTGAGCATTGCTCCAAGGGTTTTTTTTGGTTCTGTTTTTATGAAGATGGTGCTGGTCTCAAATCCAAGAAACGAGTTTTATAACCAGCTTGACCATGTGCTAAACTCCTGAGCTGTGTTGAAAGACCAACAATTTCAGCTTTAGGAATATGCGATATTAATTTGTGATTTTTACCTTCTAAGTCCATTCCTATAACTATACCTCTTCGAGATTGTACTTCAGTCATAGCTCCACCCAAAGCAAATTCTGGAACCGTAAGAGTTACTTCCATAACGGGTTCCAATAAAATGGGTTTGGCATCTTTAACAGCTTCTTTAAAGGCATGGTTACCGGCCATCTTAAATGCCATATCATTAGAATCAACAGGATGCATTTTCCCGTCGAAGATGATGACTCTTACATCTCGAATAGGGTAATTGTCTATTGGGCCATTTGCCATGGCCTCTAAAATCCCTTTTTGTATGCTGGGAATAAATCGACTATCAATAACGCCACCAACTATGGCGCTAATTACTTCCAGCGTACCTCCCCATGGAAGATCAACTTTTTCTCTGTTTCTAATAGAATAACCTTCCGGATCTGGCATGTTCTCCGTCCAAGGTTCTATCTTCATCTTAACCTCTGCAAATTGACCTGAACCCCCAGATTGTTTTTTATGACGATATGATCCTATTGCTGGGCGAGTGATACTTTCCCTGTAAGCAATTTTTGGTGCTGAGAATTCAACTTCTAGGTTAAATTCATTTTCTAGTATCCATTTATTAACTTCCAATTGAATTTCTCCTTGACAGCCCACCAGCATTTGGTGTTGTTCACTGTCAAATGAGTATCTAAAACTTGGGTCTTGCTCTTCAAGCTTCTTTAAAGCGGCTACTATCTTTTCTTGATCGGCCTGATTAACAGCAGTTATAGCCTTAACTATTCTATCTTCAGGGTAATACGTAGGAGGTAAGGGTTCAGTGCTACCATTGGCAGACAAAGTCTGATCGTGATGAGCTTCTTTCATCTTAAGAGCGGCACCAAGGTCACCTGCTTGCAGTTTGTTAACTGGTGTTCTGTTTTTCCCATCCATGAGATACAATTGTCCAATTGTCTCCTGAACGTTACCTTCTAAACTGATATTCTTTAATCGATCACCTGTATTAAGTGTTCCGTTAATTACTTTAAAGTAACTCACCTTCCCCAAATTGGGCTCAAAACCAGTTTTGTATATGAAAATAGTAGCTGGTCCATCAAGTTTATCAAAAGAAGGTAGATCTACTGGGCTAGGTGCTACATTATCTATAAAACCCATTAAACGTCCGCTTCCCATGTCATTCTTAGCAGACAAGCAAAAGACAGGAAATATCTCATGGTTGAGCATACCAATTTTTAAACCTTCTCTCAGCTCATCTTCAGTAAGATTACCTTGGTCTATAAAATGCTCCAATAATTCTTCTTTGTTGCTTGCAGCTGCCTCAACTATGTCTTTATGCATTTGTTCTGCTTGAGCTAAATGCTCTTCTGGAATTTCAAGCTTTTCTGGCTTACTTCCATTTGGGCCAAAACGGTACAGTTTCATTCTTAAAGCGTCTACAATTTCATGAAATTCATTACCAGTTTGAACAGGGAATTGGAGTGGAAGCATACGATTACCAAAATGCTCTTTCATAGAGCTTAGGGTTTCACTCCAACTTGCTTGTGGGTGATCTAATTGATTTACAGCTAGGATGGTAGGTTTACGCATAGCGTCTATATAAGACCACAAGACCTCCGTAGTAACTTCTACACCATTTTGAGCGTTGATCATAAGCACAGCAGTGTCTGCCATTCTAATTGCTTTCATGGCTTCACCTAAGAAGTCGTCAACACCAGGGGCATCCAATATGTTTATTTTATAATGTCGCCAATCAAGGTGAAGGGGTGTGGTGTATACCGAAATGCCTTTCTCCTTTTCAACTTCGTGATAGTCAGATACAGTAGATCCTGCTTCTATTGTTCCCTGCCTAGATATTTGACCAGCCTCAAAATGCATGGCTTCTGCCAAGGTGGTCATACCGCTTTTGGATGCGCCAACAAGCGCAATGTTTTTAATGTGTTTTTCGTCGTATGTTTTCATGTTCCCTGAATTTAGAATTTGTAGCCTTAGCTATATGTGCGCAAGGTAGACAGGGTATAAAGTTCACTCATGAAAAGACCTCAATATGTGACATGATTTTGGTCAACTTAAAAGTGAATTGTCAAAGGTCAACAAGGATTGGTCTATAGTACGGAATAAAAATACGAATTTTTAGCTATTTGCGGACTGCGCTACTTAGTCAAAGACTTTTGAACCAACGCGTATGCAGGTGCTGCCTTCTGAAACGGCTAAAAGATAGTCATTACTCATTCCCATGGACAGGGTGTCCCAATTTCCAGGGTTATGCTCTGTGAAGAGTTGGTTTAACTGTGAGAATTCGGCCTTGATTTGATTCTGATCACTTGTATTGGTAGCCATGCCCATTAAACCCAAACATTGGACATTTTGAAAATGAAGATACTCTTCAGATGCAATTATGTCCCTAAGTCCATCTGGACTCAAGCCGTATTTGCTCTCTTCATCAGCAATGTGAATCTGAAAAAGGAAATTGATGACCCTGTTGTGTTTCTGGGCCTCTTGGTCTATTTTTTTCAATAGCTTTAAGGAATCAACGGCCTGAATTAAATGAATAAACCCACTGATGTATTTCACTTTATTAGTTTGAAGGTGTCCTATCATGTGCCAGTGAATGTCACCGGGCATTTGGGCCGCTTTAGCAGAAAGTTCTTGCACTCTATTTTCTCCAAATTCTCTATGCCCACAACTATAAACATCGTTCAGTTCAGATATGTTGCGATACTTAGAGACAACAACTAATTCCACATTTCCTATTTCACTCTTGATTTGTTGGATATTTTCGCAAATGGAAGGCATATGAATAAAATTCTGATTGCAATATTACTATTTGCTTTTATAGCTTCATGTCAGCCAGAGAAAGAAGCCTCGGATGTCAAAATCCTCAAAGAGGATGAGATGATAGAGATCATCAAAGACATCCAGCTATTGGAAGCGGCCCACAAAGACTTGGGAATATTTGGCGTAGAGCGGAAAGCATTGGCCGATACCAGCTATATGATTGTTTTTAATAAACACGGAGTGAAAGCCTCAGAATTCGATAGCAGTTATAACTATTACCTACGCAATCCTATCAAGTTCGAGAAATTGATGACAGAAGTCGAACGTTCCATTAATTTGAATCCATAGTGCTGTACCCCAAGAATATTGAGGATAAACTGGGGTTTGATCAAATCCTTACACATTGTTCCGCTTTTTGTTCCTCTGAACGGGCCGTGGTCTTAATTCATCAGATCAAATTCAGTTCCAATGAGGAATTGATTCTGCAACGGCTAAACCAAGTGGCCGAAATGAAGAGCATGCTAGAAGAAAGCAGTGTTCAGCTAAGGTTTGATATAGATCTCTATATAGACAAAAAAAAAGCGCGTGCTGCTGGCCCAGGCCGGCACCGTGCTGCAGGACGACTCGGGAATCCCGTTGCGCGACCTCTCGTCCGAGGCCTGGGA
>JAHEKB010000211.1 GCA_024638525.1 Bacteroidota bacterium | reverse complement strand
TTTCTTGGTCCTTCTGAGCACAAAGGGGTGGACCAATTTTCGCAATTCATCAGCCTTATCTTTATCAGCATCTTTTTCAATGGGTTTGACATATTCTTGTTCGAAATGTCGAGAAGACTTTAACAATCCCTTGTTCAAGAAATTCATTTGACTCCAAAGATCTTTTATGCTGTTCTCAACCGGAGTGCCGGTAAGACACAGTCTGTGAGCAGACTCTAGTTTATTTATAAGCTGGGTAGATTTCGCAGATTGATTTTTAATGTATTGACTTTCGTCTAAAACCAAACAGTGAAAACTCATCTCGCTGAAGAGTTCAAAATCATTTCTAACCAATCCATAACTGGTAATGATGAGGTCAAACTCCAAAAGAAGGTCCCTTCTCTTTAATCGCTGCGAACCCGTGTGAATATAGACTTTAAGCGAAGGACAGAACCGCAGGGCTTCTGACTGCCAATTGTAAAGCAAGGATGTTGGTGCTACCAGCAGAAAATTATCCTCAACTTTTTTAAGCTCCAGTGCCAATTGCAAAAAGGCCAGCGTTTGCACCGTTTTACCCAGCCCCATATCATCTGCCAAGATGCCCCCAAATGAATTCTTGTATAAGAACATCAACCAACTCAATCCAGCCTTTTGATAGGGCCTCAATTCACCCTTGAAGTCTCTAGATGGTTCAACATCTTGAATCTCTTCGATTCTATTGAGAAATTTGGAAATTTTCTCTGATTGTATGTGTTGCAGAACCTCTAATTGATACTTGGCCACGTGAAAGCCTTTGCCCTTGCTTTTAAAACTTTGAAGGTCATTTCCCATGGCAAACCATTCTTCTGGAATGTGAAAGAGTAAACCATTTGGCATTTTGTAATGGGTTTTTCCGTTCCGTATTGATGGAATGAGATTCTTAAAAGGAAAACGTATATCTCCAACTCGAACTTCGATATCGAGGTCAAACCAATCCATTTCCTCTTTTGCTCTGTAACTGATATTTGCCTTGTTTAGGTCATAATCCAAGTCCGTTTCAAAACGAATTAAAAAGCCCGCTTGCTCTAACTGAGCCTTATTGTCTACCAACCATTGAATCGGATGATCATCCGATTCAAATTGAGAATCCTTAGAATAAGTCAGACCCATGTCTAACAGTGTCTTGGCTTTAGAGGTTTCCCATTGCTGTGAACTCTTTACCTTGATAAAGCTTGGGCCATCGATCCAGGAATAAGCGACATGAAAGAACTTTAAGGGATCATATGAAAAATCATGCGGCCCGTATTTGAAATGCAAATGAATGCCCAGTTGATCTTCTCCTTTGACCACTAATTGTGCCTGAGCTTGATGTTGCTCCGTTTTAATTTCAAATCCTTCTACATAAACAGGAGATCGCTCGAGTAGCTTCTTTACAAAACCACCATAGTATTCCCTTTCCCGTTCGGGTTTGACAATCACAAACTTCTTATTGAGAAAGACTGCCAGCTTATTCCCTTCCACAAAATCATAGAACTTAAGCAGCTTGTCTTGAACCAAGAGAAACGCGGGTTGATTACACAAAAGCCTTGCGCCCACCTTCATAAATGGCACGCGTTCATCCTTGTACTTGATTGTCGCGAAATACCTTGTGCCAAATTCAGTTCGTCTCAAATGATACAATACCTTGGAAAACTCCCAAGTAATTTCAACGCGAGAGGCTGCTGGATTTATTTCATCTTCTAGATACAGCAAATCTTCTCCAGATCGGAGGCTAGACAATAGCTTTGCTATATGCCTTTCTATGTATGGCCTTATCTCTTGTTTAAATTGGGTTCTATCAAAGTGTTTTCTGAAATAGTCCTTTGGCCGAATCTTTTGTTCTGGTGAGAAAGCTTTGATCAATCGCTCAATCATGATTGGGTCTAGCAGCGCGATTAATTCCAATTGTCGCGAGCTCAATTTATCATAGTGATCCGCATTGCCACTGAATACTTTTTGATAAGTCAATGATAAGGTGTTGAGCGATGTTAACTCTATGACATAAGGATAGATCAGAGTACCCAATTGTGGATGGTACTGCACACTGAAAATGAGTTTATAATTTGAATCCTTATCGACTTTCATGGGAGCTTAGCTCTCAATAAAATCTGGAAAATTACGGATATTCAGCTTCCCCATCGTGCCCCGAGGGGAAAAATAGTTGCTCTATGTAAAAATGGATAAGCCTTGTGCTTGAAATCCAGCCAAAGCGTATCTGTGCTTAACTAACGTTAGACTTCAAGTAAATTGAGTTTCTTGCTAATAAGCTCTAGAATTCTATCAGGTTTGTGTTTCCTCCATTCCAAATCGTTCAAAGCTCCATCATAGAAGATGTATTTTGACATTTGATAAAGGTCCAATTCGTCAATTACCTGAGGTTGTGTGTTCACGAAATACAACTGGATATCTTCTTCGACAAATTCCTGGTAATAATCCATATCCATAGCGTGAAAATTGAGGACATTCTCTACGATAAAAATGAAATGTTCTATACCGGCATCCATCAGCAGTTCTGCCAATTCTGTCTTGAGAACCATGATGTCATTACCAATACAGTCATTCCACTCACCTATGAGCTCAATGACGCAGAACTGCTGTTCATAATCCGCAAAAAGGAGTTTGAAATACAGAGTCTCACTTCCAAAAGAATCCCATTGTGGATGAATCACGAAGTTGTAAATACGATCGTGAAAATAGAATTCATCGTACTCCTTGCCGTAGGTAAGACTATTTGGATCATCTTCGGCGGTATAGTAGTCTCTCCAGAGGTAAAATGGCTCAATCGTGTGCATCTTCTAAATTGCTTTCGTTGATCAAATACATGGGCCGGCTTTTTACATTCTCATTTATTCGGCCGATGTATTCTCCTATAACACCTATCCCTATCAATTGGATTCCTCCAATAAAAACTAATGTAATCATTAGGGAAGCCCAACCCGGTTCATAGTCGTGAAGTACAAAACGAGAATACAAGGTATATATGATCAAAAGCAGGCCAATGAAGGCGCAGAAAAATCCGGTAATTGTCGCTAGGCGCAGGGGCCAATTGCTAAAAGATGTTATGCCATCCAATGCCAGGCGGATCATCTTTCTATAGGTATATTTAGTGTCTCCTTCTGCTCGAGATCGGCGGTCGTATTCAATATGACTTTGTTTAAAACCCAACCAAGCGATCTGCCCTCGCAGATATCTTTGTTTTTCGGGCATTCTTCTCAAAGCTTTGACCACTTTTTGATTTATGATTCGAAAATCCCCGACATCCATTGGGATAGGTACAGAGGTGATTTTATTGAGCAAGCGATAGAACCATTTTGCGGTTAAGCGTTTCATCAATCCTTCTTGTCCTCTGCTCTTTCTCTTGGCATAAACAACATCATATCCCTTCTCTGCTTCTCTAAGGAGGTTTAATATCTCGGAAGGTGGATCCTGACCATCACTATCCATGAGCACGACCCAATCGCCTTGAGCATTGTCTATTCCGGCACTGATTGCAATCTGGTGACCGAAATTGCGACTGAGGTCTATGTATTTGACCTCCTGAGTTGATGAGCTTAACTGTCGTATAATTTTTAGGGTATCATCCGTACTTCCATCGTTTACTAAGAGTAACTCGAATGGTTTATCGGTTTGACGCAGTACTTCCAGACATTCTAAGCAGAAGGCTTGAAGCCCATGTTCCTCATTATATATAGGAAGCACCACTGTAATCATAGCACAAAGAAAGACAAAGCTGGCGCAACCTCCTAAAGACTGATAAGCCTTTTTCGTTTGAGCAAGTGCGCTCTTCCACTGCTGTCAACGAACAAATAATGATCATTGTCCAATTTCAGTGCTTCATTGAGATCTACCTCCTGTACCTCCAATTCTTGAGCGACCTTTTCCTCATCATAGAATGAGGTGGAGTGGTGTTTCAATTGTAGCTGTAAACTAAATAAGCCAATCAGAAGCAAGATGCAGATAAAGGCAAATTTTTGCATAGGGTTTCTACTATC
>JAHEKB010000210.1 GCA_024638525.1 Bacteroidota bacterium | reverse complement strand
CAGCGTTTTAGAGCGATGGAACGGCAATAATCTCAAAAGGCTCTTATAGCTCGTACATAGTAGCTGCTAGTTTTTACTGGAGGGGGAGGGGTAAATAGCTAGAACGCCCCTACCGGCACCAGTGTTTTGGGTCCGTATACGATTTTCTAAAAAAATGAATTTCTATGAAATCAAGCAGGGCAGAGGTTGAAGAACGAGTATTTATGATTGCAAAGGAGATGCTCAATGGTAGGACCTTTTCTAGGGATATATTTCATTATGTTTCCGAAAACACCGATTGGAATCTCACCGAGAGACAAATTTCAAACTACATCCGGGAGGCGAGGAATCTGATTGGTAATAGCAGAAGTGATGATCTCCAGTTTGAAAAAAGTCTAGCAATCGGTCAATTGAATGACTTAATCCGATTGAATTACGAGAAAGGGGATCTTCGCGAGGTGCGCAATTGCATTAAGGACAAGGCTAGTCTGTTGGGCTTGATTGAATCACGCTTTGCGGGTAAACTAAATCGAGACAAAGAACCAGCAAAGCTAGTTGTTAGATCCAGGTATGCCGACAGGTGGAATGCGATCACCAAGGGAGCTGAATCCAAGGATAGACAATAAACCTCTTCACCTGTCGAGACATACTACTTCCAACAAGTTCTCCACAGTTGGCAGTCGTTTAAATTATACAGTAATATGTATGTTGTTGGCTTGCTTACAAGTATGTGTATTTTTTTTTACTATATGAACTTTTTTTCCACATTCTTCCATTTTATCCACATGAAGCAGATAATCAGCACTTAATATATACTCAATTTCAAGATGTATGTTTCCTCTTATCTGTAAATTTGATAATGAATTAATCAGTTCTTATCATGTTTATTGAGCAAATTCCCCGTAGTATCAATGCAAAATTGGAAACACTTGAGCCTTCTCAAAGTGAACTATTTCGGTTGATACCCGAACAAATAGACAAAAGACTTGCAGCTCACATTTTACGGTATAAAACCATAAGGTCGATCGACAATTTAGAAAAGCGCGGTCGAATTTCTAGAATACCAAAAGATGGCCTTGTCGTGTACCCAAAGCAACAGATTATGAAAATCTTTTTTGAGAAAGGATTGGATCGTCGATAGGCAGTGCTAATGGTCCATTTCACAACCATGTTGCCTTAGCGGAATAGAAAAGCCTGTCAGCAGATGGCCAACAGGCAACTAAAATTTCAACTTATGCTTAAAGATAGAAAAGATTTCTCTAATGATACTGTAGGCGGTATTGATGTAAAAGCTATCCTGGATGATGAGGTAGCCATAGCTAACTCCAGATCTCCATCAGATTTCGACAGACTCCGCATGAAATTGGAGATTACGGGTGAGGAGCTAGTGAACCTTCGCATCGACAAAATTCCAACACTTGTTGATCCAGTCATTCCGAAAGTGGGCCTCGTGGCTCTGGCAGGTGGCTCTGATACGGGTAAATCATGTCTTGCGAGGCAACTTGCCATTGATATTTCAATAGGATCGACAGAGTTTCTTGGATGGAAAATCAATACCACTTTCCGCAGTGCCATTTACGTCTCAACGGAAGACCCAATGGATGCAACGTCATTTATTCTACGGGCAGTGAGCAGAAGTTGGAGCCTGGAACCTAAATCTTTGGAGTCGTTAAGAGTAATCTTCAATCCGCGTGATCTGATCAATAATCTTTGTGATTCCCTTGCCGACAGGCCAGCAGATTTGATCGTTATTGATGCTTTCGCTGACTTGTATGGCAAGAAAATGAATGAATCCAACCAGGTCAGGTCGTTTCTTCAGGAATATGCAGATCTGGCTCAGAGGCATGGCTGTGCCATTCTGTTCATCCATCACACTGCTAAGAGAACAGATTATGAACCACCCAGTAAACACCATGTGCTGGGCAGTCAAGGGTTTGAGTCGAAAATGAGGTTGGTAGCCGAGTTACGAGTGGATAATCACGATAAGGACATGCGACACCTATGCATCGTCAAGGGTAACTACTTGCCGTTCGACTTCAAGCGAGAATCCTTCGCATTGCGATTCCATCCGGATTTCACTTTTACAAATACAGGTGAACGTGTTCACTTTGATCTACTGGCAAAGAGAAATCCTACAGATGTTGACAGAAAAGAGAAGTACGATCAGGCGCAAAAGTTAAAGCTAGAAGGAAAAACTTACAAGCAAATCGCGGATGCACTGGGGTACAAGTCTAAGTCATCTGTAAGCAAATTATTCGAAGATTTTGGCTCTGAAGGTGCGTTCGTTTGTTCGACATATCTAGGGGAAAGGAACGAACGAACGGAAAGTTCGGTCGTTGAAAACACAAACGAACCACCATTTTAAGCTATGAACAGGATTCGAGGATTACAGACAATGGGGGTGGCTATAGACAAGATCAGGGGCAGTTCCACCATCTGCCCGCAATGCAGCCACAAACGCAGGAAGAAGCGGCAGCGGTGCCTGTCAGTGAATATTGATAGTGGTCACGTTAAATGCCATAATTGTGGTTGGAAGGCACGGGCTGATTCAGACGAATGGCTTGATCGGCATATCTTCGACAACCAAAAAGCCATCATAAGATCCCAAAAGTCCGTTCGTTCGTCCGCGGCTACTAAGGAAAAGAAACGAACGAACAGGGAACCAAAGACATTTTTGCCAGAAGAAGCTATGTTACCCACTCTTGGCCGGGACAATGCTTTAATTAATTTTCTGCATTCTCGCTTCGATCCTGTCCAAGTGGGCAGGGTTGCGAAACTGTATGAGATCGGCACGTACGCGGATTGGAAAAATGCAGTTCTTTTCTGGCAGGTTGATGCACAAGGGCGAATCCGGCAGGCCAAAGCAATGCGATATGATCCCGTGACCGGAAAACGCATCCGGACCGGTCCTGCTGCTATCTTTCTGGGCAAGCAAATCATGAAACGGAACGACATCGAAGAACCGAATCTTCGACAATGTTTCTATGGAGAACATTTACTAAGACAATTCCCAAACTTGCCGGTGGGCATAGTGGAAAGCGAGAAAACAGCCATTATAGCCTCCATTTACTCTCCGGACATCGTTTGGCTAGGCACTGGTGGTAGTAACGGCTGCGCATGGAATAGTCGGGATGTCTTTAGGGTGTTGATAGGGAGGACGGTGATTTTGTTTCCCGACAACGACAACGTGGATGATTGGAAACAGAAAGCTAAAGTTAGGAAGCTCGGTGACCTCGCTATTGTCCATATCAGCGAAAAATTCCACAGTCAGATGAAACCGGGTCAAGAGGACTGGGATCTGGCAGATTATTTACTAGATCTGAAAGAATGAGGAAAGAAAAACGCGCTTTTTGTAGGTTGATGATTAGATTGTTATATCAAAGTATGGAGTCATGCTCAAAGGAAGGAAATATATCATTTATACCCGATGCTCGACCGAGGAGCAAAAGAACAAAGGCAATTCCCATCAATACCAGATCAGAGAAATCCAAGACTTTGCTGATAAGAAAGAAATGAAGTGTCTAGGGGTCTTCTCCGATACTATCACTGGTACCACATTTGAAGGAAGGAGTCAACTGGACCTGGCCTTTAAGCTATGCTCAAATTTGCGAGGGGAAGTAGACTACCTTCTAACGTACAAAATGGATCGCTTTGGCAGGGAGGCCGGAGATGCACTAGGAACAATAAAGAAATTTCGAAATATTGGTGTTGAGGTGAATTTCTCAGACGAGTGGATTGACTACAGTGATCCTACACACCCGCTTTTCCTAGGTCTAAAATTTGCACTAGCGCAAACAGAAAGCCTAAAGATTTCAGATCGTACAAAGGACGGCATTTATCAATCGCAGCTTAATGGATATTATCCTTTTAATGCGCCGCCAGGATACAAGAAGCAGATCCTACCTCAGCAGAAGCGCAATGGCTCCCCATTAAAAATCTGTGTGCCAGATCCTGAAACAGCACCGTACGTCAAAACTGTCTTTGAGAGATTAGTTGCTGGTGGATACACTCAAAGTGAACTCTTCCGTGACTACGGTGGAAAGATTGGTG
>JAHEKB010000209.1 GCA_024638525.1 Bacteroidota bacterium | reverse complement strand
ACATCATCCGGATGAGCCCCAAAGGCCAAGACGTCTAATTGCATTTTCAAATTTACTCGAGATTGAGACTTTTTATGATGTATTCTATCCAGTAATCCTCAATGGGGTCGTATTCCACTTTTATATTGGCATTATAGGTCTTTGCCAACATACCCCAATAAAAAGTGGTAGCGCTTCCTCTGTACTGCTTCAATATTTCAAAGGTGGTATTACCGGTCTCTCTATGGATCAATTTCAAGAGCAATTTGCCTTCTTCTACATACAGGTTCTTCAGCTGGCTCATGAATTCTTCTTTAATGGCCTTCTCCGTCTCTTTGATGTACTTCTTCTTGGCTCTTCTCCCTTTTATTTGGTTGAGATTGTCTTCCATCATTTGCAAGCGGAAAGCAGCCAATTTTGCATAGGGCAAAACCTTTTTTACACGCCTTACCAATTTCAGGTATTCTGTTCGTTCTTCTTTTGATGTGAATTCCTGAAAGATCAACTCATCAAACTCGTAGACATAGAAGGTATCGCCGTCCATGACCACCTTGCGAACAATCTTCATGGAATCCGGCACCTCTACTTGAGCAAAGAGCTGGCTAGCCATGACAATCAAGAATATGGATTGGATTAATCTCATCACCTTTATCAGTTCAAACAGTATGCCAAGCTTCCATGACTTCAGTCAATACCTTCAACGACTTTAACTTTCGGTCATGCATAATGTGGAATTGAAAATACAAAATTAGGCTATTCAAGAGGTCTCTTCTCAGCTTCAGTGGAATGTTCAAATGTGTAGCGCTTGCTTCTGCTTGCATCAATTCATAGCAGTAGTGGGATAGGTCTTTACTCAAACTGTTCTCTGAACTTATGGCTGTGAAACTTCCCGTTTCTAGATCGAAAAAAGGTTGGACTTCAGAATAAGAACCATGAGGCGAAATTCCCAACTCCCGACCAAAGCGAATCATAAAAAGCAGTGGAAAATTCGAGACTTCCTCTCCCCTTTCTAATAGCAATATCTCTTGTTCCAAAAAGTCGTAGAGCTGAGGATCACCTTCTTCATTCAATAGACAAGCGTTCAAAAGCTCTACCAAGAACATCGCTACTCCCCTCTTTCTAAAATCTCCGATGATTTGCATGAGCAGCGGCTCACATCTCAGTTCTTTAATGCGCTGAAGATTGGCATTTGCTTTATCATAGGCTTCAATCTGCAATAAATTCAATGCCTGAAGGCTGGCCATGGAAATTTTGGCTTTTGGTTTTCTGACCCCATTGATAAGGTATGAACGCAGCCCAAGTTCGCGGCAAAACAGCTTAGTGATGACGCTGGTTTCTCCATAATGCACATTGCGCAGGACTATGGCTTTGGTCTTAACGATCACCGGACGATCAATAATTTGCTTACCAAAGCATTTTCATCGTCTTTGGTAGATGAGAAGATCAGATAAACGCCGGTCTGTGGTCTTTCTCCGGCAAAATTTCTCCCGTCCCAGACAGCAGTTCCACCGGTTGCTATCATTTCATAAACCACCCGGCCTGCAACATCCGCAATTTTTACGGTAGCATCTTCATATAAGCCGGTAATGGTTATTGGCCCGTCGTAGTCTTTGTGAACCGGATTTGGGAACACCAGCGGATTGGCTTCGGTATCGTTGGCGTCTGTGGCATCGCTTCTAAAGGACACTATACCCCCATTGGTGCCAAAAAAGACCTCTCCACTCACGCCTTCTATTCCAACACAGTTGACGGTATTACTTGGTATAGGGCTATTTGATTCTGTCAAATGCAGAAGAACCTCGGAGCCATCTGCCTTGATCAACCACGCCCCATTATTAGTGGCTACCCACTTTCTATTGGCGCCATCTATCTTGATGTCGTTGATTACTTCATTGCCCAATAAGTAGCCTATATCCTCACCATCATCAATGATAATTTGCTGGGCATCTGCATTTCTTCGCTGTGTTGGATCAAATACCAATCCCGGATTATAAAAAATAGCTAAGCCGGTTTCGGTGCCCACCCATATTTCGCCATCTCGATCCATTACAAGAGCATTGACCGTGTTGTTTGGAAGCCCTCCGCCATTGGTATTGGTTGTCAAAACTCGAATATCTGGGGTATTAACGCCCTCTTCATCTTCTTTGAAAACCAATATGCCTTTGGAACTCTCCCTTTCCAATGCCATCCATTTTTGATCGAATTCATCCACCACCATTTCTCCTAGTCTTTGCTCTCCGACATTGAAACTCTCCCAACTGCCATCTTTGTAGCGAACCACTAAAGCTTCAGGGGTTTCGTAATTGGTCATCCACAAATTTTCTTTGCTGTCTATACCCAAGCCCAGCACATAGGTAAAGGTGGTTTGGTCAGCATATGATAAGGAGCTGTTATTCGCAGCATCAAAGCGCTCGACAAACTGCCCGTTTTTAATTCTGCAAAGTCCCGTACCGTGAGATCCTAGCCAAATTTCATCGCTGTTTGGATTGATCTCAATGCTCGTAAAATCGTACATAGAAGCCAATTCTGGAGGATTTGTTGGCCTGTTGGTCCATTTACCCTTTTCAAATATGTAGTATCCTGAATTGGTGAAAGTCGGTGCATAGATGGTAGAATGTCCTCCACTACTCACCCACATCTGATTACCGTATCCTTCCATTTCAAAGCTGGTTCTTCCAAATGGACCTTGAGGTTTTAAACTGCTCTGCTGACCACCCGGAGTGATTTTAATCATTCCAGTATAAAAGCCTCCGCACCACACATTATCTTGATGGTCTAAAATAGCATAATCCTTAAAACGCTCATTCACATTGCGGTAAACTGTCCCTTGATCAAAGACGGTAATTTCCTCGTATTTACACACCACCAATTTGTCGTGGTCAATAGAAAGACTTCTGTAATCGTATTTGGCGCCTGCTTCAATTTGTGAGTAAGTAGAATTGGCATATGCATAGAGTATACTATCCTCTACAAAGTACAGTCGATTATTGTAAGTTCTGAGCATACGCACAGACTCACCTGACCTGATGATTCCCCAAGATGAAAAATCACTCAAATTCACTTGAGGTGAGATCAGCGCTCCGTGAATACCTGTATTGGAAGAAAGAAAAAGTGAGTCTCCAAAGACAGCCGTACTAAAAATCTCTAATGTTGTTCCACCCGGGCCTATATTTAAATAACTGTCCTTGATCTCTTCGCTCAGCAGGTCAATGACCACTACCCCAAAACTGGTCGAGACATACGCTAGATCATCAAATACGCTTATCTCATTGATTTCCTTTTTCCCTATGATGGACTTTCTCAGTATTCCCTGGATATTTATAACCGTTCCTTTCTTGAGAAGGTCAATATTGGTGTTCTTATATCCAATGACTAATGTTTCATGCTTGTCTGAATAAGCCAATTGAGCCACTTCCGTATCTGAAAACCCATTCACCTTAGAATACAATTCAATCTCGCCACTAACTTTATGAAAGCTATAAAAGCCCAGCTCTCCGACAACATAGAGCAAGTCTGGTGATTCTACCAATTGCTTCACGCTGTTATAGGGCAGATGAATTCTCCATTGGCCAATCGGAATGGATTGTTGAGCCATGGCTTGAAAAGCAGTGCACAGCAATAGGACAATGAACTGAAGTTTTCGCATTTTCTGGAACAAATCTAACGCCTATTCACAAGCGCTAGTACACATCTAAACAAATATGCCGCTAAAATGTAATTAATGACAAGGGCAACTTAATTTTGCCACGCTTATGCCAAACAAGATCGAGAACAAGCCGGAAGTAAAGATCAAGCAGAACTCAAGGGTAAAACCCGATTGGTTAAAGACGCAGATCCCTGGAGACGGTAAATACCGCGACCTTATCAAATTGGTGAGGGAGAACAAGCTACACACAATTTGTGAAAGCGGTAAGTGCCCGAACATTGGTGAATGTTGGGGGGCAGGAACGGCCACCTTCATGATACTGGGCAATACCTGTACACGCAGTTGTCAATTTTGCAATGTGGCTACAGGTGCTGGAGATGTTCTTGATAATTTGGAGCCTTTCAAGGTTGCGCAATCCATCAAT
>JAHEKB010000026.1:2642-16488 GCA_024638525.1 Bacteroidota bacterium | reverse complement strand
GTTTTGGATTTAAATTTAAATTAAGCACACAATGGACTGTGGGTCTTGAGTATGGAATTCGTTGGACCTTCACGGACTATCTTGACGATGTAAGTACAACCTACGTAGAACCCACAAGAATTGAAGGTCAATATGGCCCAATGGCTGCTGCTATGGCAGACCGAAGCCCAGTACTTCATCTTGAGAATGACCCAAGAGGTGACGACAACAGAAATGATTCTTATGGGATTCTCGGATTGACCATTACCTATAAGATTTTCAGCAATGCTGACCAATGCGCTCAGTTTTAAAACTGAAGTCATATTTCATTCATTAAGAAGTACATAGGAGTAACATCTTCCTTACTTTTGCGTTTTATTGCAAAATCAGATCATTGAGAGTCCTCTGGAGTTATATTTTAATCGTGTTCAGCCTACCCATTTGGGCTCAGACTCATGAGATTGGCCTTTTTCTCGGCGCTTCCAATTATCACGGTGATTTAGCTGATGAAATCGTACTCTCAGAGACACATGCAAGTGCAGGTATTTTCTATAGACATAACTTCAATAAGTTTTGGGCATATAAACCTATGCTTTCGTATATGCGTATCTCGGGTTCCGATGAAAACTTTGAAGAATATCGCTTGAGAAATTTGAGTTTCAGGTCAGATATTTTTGAATTATCCAATACGTTGGAATTAAATTTCCAACCCTTTAGTAATTCACCTTATCACCAAAATGTGACCTTCTACGCTTTTACTGGATTTGCCTTATACTATCACAATCCAAAGACCAAATCCTATTTAAATGACGAATGGTTGGAGCTACCACCTATGCATACAGAAGGGCAAGATGGGCAAACACAATACAAGAACTTTCAATTGTCCATTCCGTTTGGTGGAGGATTCAAGTACGCCTTAGCTCCCAATTTCATAGCTTGTTTAGAAGTGGGTTGGCGCAGAACTTTCACCGACTACTTGGATGATGTAAGCACAATCTATCCTGATAAGGAACTGAATTTTGAGTATTCTGACCGTTCGCGAGAAGTGACCGAAACGAATACCTTTGTCTCAGAAGCTGGCGATATGAGAGGAGATCCAAACCTAAAAGATTGGTATCTTCAAGCAGGAATAACCCTATCCTATAGATTCATCCCCATTAAATGCTGGCCGCGTTAGTATGCTGAAAGAACAGATCAATCTTAAAAAGCTACCTCGTCACATTGCCATTATTATGGATGGAAATGGCCGATGGGCTAAAGGGCAAGGCAAATTCCGAATTTTCGGACATCAAAATGGAGTAATCTCGGTTAGAGAAGTTGCCGAGGGTTGCGCCGAGCTCGGAGTGGAATGCCTAACGCTCTACGCTTTTAGCACAGAGAACTGGAGCAGACCCAAGCATGAGGTAAGTGCCTTGATGAGCCTATTGGTCAAAACCATTAGGACCGAAACCAAGACGCTAATGGACAATGGCATTAAACTGGATGCCATTGGTGACAGAAACATGCTCCCCAAGGACTGCATTAGCGAGTTGGATGAAGCCATGGAGATTACCAAGGCCAATAAAAGAATGACCTTGATCTTGGCACTCAGCTATAGCGCTAAATGGGACATAGTTAACGCCACTAAGCAAATTGCAGCCAAGGCTAAAAACAATGAAATATCTGTGGAGGACATTGATGAAACCATGATCAACAACACCCTGACAACATACAAATACCCTCATCCGGAATTGATGGTCAGGACCAGCGGCGAACAACGCATCAGTAATTTTCTACTGTGGGAGATTGCATACAGTGAATTATACTTTACAGATGTGCTTTGGCCTGATTTCAGGAAAGAAGACCTCTACAAAGCCATCATAGATTTTCAAAACAGAGAAAGAAGATTTGGAAAGACCAGCGAACAACTTAGTGAGATTAAAAAATAGACTTATCACATTGTTTCTTGCAATGCTTGCCATAGGCAGCATGCAGTCTCAAGCTCAAGACTTTGATACTAGTGCGCTGGTAATACTCGATTATGAGAAGCCCGTCAAATACGAATTGGGGGGGGTGGCAGTTTACGGCAATCAATTTACCGATAGAAATATCGTTGTGATAATGTCTGGCCTGAGCATTGGACAACAAATTATCATCCCAGGAGATGAATTGAGAATTGCAACAGAAAAGCTTTGGAATCAAGGGCTCTTTAGTGATGTAGAGATAAGGCTGGCAGGAGTTAATGGAAAGAAACTCTTTGTCAATATTGTGGTGGTGGAAAGGCCTAGACTTTCTAAATACTCTATAAAAGGCTTAAAGAAATCTGAAACTAATGACATCAGAGATGTTATTGCCCTCAGAAAAAATCAACTGATCACCGAAGATTTGCTCAATCAAACAAGACGACAAATCAGAGAACACTTTCACGAAAAAGGATTCTATGCCGTTAGCTCTGAATTCAGCAAAGAAGACGATCCAGACAAACCAAATTTTGAAATTCTACGTATCAAGATCACAAAAGGGAAAAAAGTGAGGGTTCAGGATGTTGTTTTTATTGGAAACAAAAGCATCCCTGACAAAAAATTACGCAAATTGATCAAGCCAAAAAGGCGATATAAGAAGATTAACATTTTCGCTTCTTCCAAGTATGTGGCAGAAACATATGAAGATACCAAACCTGCAGTAATTGCAAAGTACAATAGCTTAGGATATCGCGATGCAAACTTGATTTATGATTCTGTAAAACAGATTGCGGAAAACCGAGTGGTCATTACAATGAAGATCGATGAAGGTAAAAAGTATTACTTCAGGAATATTGAATGGGTTGGAAACACCAAGTATCGCAGTTCTCTCTTAGACACTATACTCGGAATTAAAAAAGGAGATGTCTACGATCAAAGTAGACTAGAGACACGCTTATTCATGAATCCAAATGGCTTTGACATTTCAAGCCTCTATATGGATGATGGATATCTGTTTTTCAATGTAAACCCAGTAGAGGTTGCAGTTGACAACGACAGCATAGATTTGGAATTGCGAGTTTATGAAGGCAAACAGGCAACCGTAAATAGAGTTACTGTAGTTGGCAATGACAAAACCAGTGACTTTGTGGCTTTAAGAGTGATCAGAACCATGCCGGGCGATAAATTCAGCAGATCTGACATACAGCGTTCTTTGAGAGAATTGGCAGCCCTTGGCTTCTTTGATCCCGAAGCTTTGGATGTTACTCCTTTGCCTAATCCAGCAAATGGAACAGTTGACATAGAATACAGAGTAGCTGAGAAACCAAGTGATCAAATAGAGGCTTCTGGTGGTTGGGGAGGCTTTGGAGGTTTTGTTGGAACCTTGGGTCTCACTTTGAACAATTTCAGCTCTCGTAAGATGTTTGAGAGAGGTGGATGGAACCCTATCCCAACAGGTGATGGTCAGAAGCTTTCCATACGTGCACAGAGTAACGGGCCTCAGTATCAAGGATATAACTTTAGCTTTATGGAGCCTTGGCTGGGTGGTAAAAAACCCAATTCATTCTCTGTTAGCTTGTTCCATTCGGTGCAAAGCGATTGGACATCTGGAGACAATAAACCGAAGTTTGTCACAACAGGTGGAACCGTTGCATTTGGAAAGAGATTAAAGAAACCGGATGACTTCTTTACCTTCAATGCACAACTCACTTATCAGCGATATAGGTTGCGTAATTGGATCTATTCAGGCGCTTCAGAACTTGGCTTTACCACTGGATTTGCAAATAACTTAAGTGTTATCCTCAATCTTGGTCGAAACTCAACAGACCATCCCATTTATCCCGCTTCAGGTTCTAACTTCAGTTTTTCTGTTCAAGCAACACCTCCTTGGTCTGCGCTGAACTCTGCTTTCAATAATGAGAAAGACTACAAAAACTTAAGTGCTCAAGAGCGTTTCCAATGGGTTGAATTGCACAAATGGAAATTTGACGCGCAGTGGTTCTTAGGCTTTGGTGGTACAAAGAGAAAGTTTGTTCTAGCTCCAGCAATCCGTTTTGGAGCAGTGGGCATTTATAACGAAGACATTGGATACTCCCCTTTTGAACAATTCCTTGTTGGGGGTAGTGGACTTTCTAATGTTAGATTGTACGGTACCGATATTGTGGCTCAGAGAGGTTACAGAGATGGAACAATCAGTGATCCTTTTAGGGGGCAAAGTTCGAGACCAATCTACACCAAGTACACATTAGAGCTGAGGTATCCGCTTACCGTTGGGCAATCCTCAACCATCTATGCGCATACATTTCTGGAAGCAGGTAATGCATTCGACAATTTTCAGGATTTCAACCCCTTTAGGGTTAGACGGGCTGCAGGTGTCGGGGTGAGATTATTCTTGCCGATGTTTGGACTTCTTGGTTTGGATTATGCATGGCCATTCGATCCTGTAGCAGGGGGAGAATTCCACTTTACCATTGGGCAGCAATTCTAGAATTGCACGATTCTTGGACTCTTTAATGACTTGAGAATACTATCAATAATATTCTGCTTAATTCATTTGTCCGTTTATGCTCAGGATACGCTGCGCTATGACAGTATAATCGCTAGTTCAAACGGTCAAAATGTCAAAGCCAAATACCGCTCTATGGTAACTGGGAGTAAGCAGTTCATATTCTTGAAGAAAGGTAAATGGCAACACTTCACTACAGATGGTAGTTTGGTCAAAGAGGTGCACTATGCTGTCAACAAAAAAGACAGGCGCTACTATAAACATGGCACTGAACTGTATCTAAATCCATACACCGGAGATAGCATACTTGCACGCACCTATCACAAGGGACTACTAAAAAATCAGCAGGCATTTATGCCTGCCATTATCAAGGAAAAAGGAAAAGTGCTTCACGTATACAAAGACTTTTTCAGCTTTAGTATTGAAGAATATGACCAGTCTGACCTCAACAGAAATAAGACTGACTTTGTCATAGTCTGGCAAAGCAGTTTTGAAGATCCGGCTTTTGTGAAGCAGTTAGAAGAATACTACCTGATTGAAGAAGAACTTGGTGATTCATCTTTGCTCTCTGTATCTAACCACAGACCTCTTTCTCAATATAATTACGTGGCAAACTCCACTTTTGAATATCATCCCAAGGCGCCATTTAGCATCATGTCGTTCAAACATCAAATGCCGCATTGGGAACCGGCATCAGAATCGCCTGACCTGTTCATAAACCAAGAATTTGCTCGTTCTGGTGAGGCATTTCTTGGCTTTAGGGTATTCTCAATGCAAAAACATATTGAATACCTGCAAAACAAATTGAAGGCTCCTTTGACCAAAGACAGCATCTATTGCTTTACGGCCTATCTCAAATTATCACCGGGGTCTAAATACGCCACCAATGCCATAGGCATTCAGTTCACTAAAGAAAAGAATTATATTGACACGGATCAGCTTATAGGTGTCCAAGCCGATATAAAGCTCAAGGATCAGCTGCTGGTTTATAAGAACTCTTGGATGAAGATACAGTGCAGCTATACTGCGAAGGGTGGGGAGCAATATCTTACTATTGGCAGTTTTACGGACCACAGAAGCTTGATGCTGAAGGATATTGGCGGCCAAAATCCTGAATCTTACTATTATTTAGACGATCTAAGTTTGGTTCCCATTGAACAAGAAGAAGATTGTCAATGCAATTTCGCCAAAAGTGAAGCTGTGAGGGTAGATCATCAAGTGGATCCAGAAATGGAAGAGTTGTTGCAATTGGAAATAGGAGCACAATTGGTTTTAGAAGACATTCATTTTGAGCATGATAAATCGGATCTTCTTCCAAGTTCATTTAAAAGCTTGAACAATCTTTTGATGCTGATGGAGAAAAAAGATCAGCTATCTATAGAAATTTCGGGGCATACCTCAAGTGTAGGGGCTTATAAGCACAATGTCAATTTGAGTGCAAAAAGAGCAGAAGCTGTCCGCAAGTTTCTAATTCTTAACGGCATAGAAGTAGAAAGAATAGAAGTTAAAGGTCACGGACCAGATTTTCCCATTGCTGATAATTCAACGGAAGAAGGTCAAGCTCTGAACCGAAGGGTGGAATTAAAGATTCTCTCCTATTGATTGGCCATCGCCTTTAGGTATTCCGTTTTAAGGGCAGGACAGATTTTATAGCGCTCGTCCTTAGTATCGTCATAAAGTGCATTCAGTACTTCGTAAACATTGATAATACCGATTTCTTTACACCATTCAAATGGGCCTTTCGGGTAGGCTGTTCCGAGTTTCATTCCCAAGTCTATGTCATCCTTGGATGCAGTCCCTTCTTGAACAGTATAAAATGCTTCATTGATGATCATGCACACAATTCTAGGTGTGACCATCCCAACTCTACTTTGCACTATTCTATAATCCCAATCGAGTTTTCTAAAGACTTCTGCAGCTACCGCTTCATTGTCTTTTGTAGTTAGACTTATTTCGGCCAATGATCTATTGATAAAACTTGGCAAAGAGTTAAACCCAATAAAGGTACAAAGGGGTTGTTCAGCCATTACAGCGGCCAATTCTTCCAATTGAATACGAACAGCACCAACAACCACTGCAAGCCCGCGGGCATTGGAATACGCTTCCAAATGTTCTGGATCCTCATCAAAATCAAGATCAAATACAAGATCATATCTACTCAAATCCTTAATTTTGAGAGGAGTTGTTTTTGTACCTTGAGGTAATTTGGCATTCAGTTCTCTTATCTGCGCTTCTTGACCCTTAACTGCAATATTCATCTACAACAAAGAAAACTAAAGCCTTTAATATCAGCCAATGCCTAAGAACATTATTTCTACCCCTAATGCCCCTGCAGCTATAGGCCCCTATAGCCAAGCGGTGCTTGTCAATGATACATTGTATTGTTCAGGTCAAATAGCCATCAAACCCGAAACTTCTGAAATAATTGATCACAGCATAGAAGCAGAGACTACACAGGTAATGCGCAATATTGGCGCAGTGCTTCAGGCTGCGGACATGACATATGCCAATGTGGTAAAAGCAAGCATCTTTTTAAGCAGCATGGACCACTACACCAAAGTAAATGAGGTCTATTCTGCTTATTTCCCAAATGAACCCCCAGCTCGCGAAGCGGTTGCAGTGAAGGGCTTGCCAAAAAGTGTCAATGTTGAGATCAGCATTATTGCAGTTCGATAATAATTGCCTGTATCAATTTAACAATTACATAAAGTTAAGCTAACTTAGGACAAAAACGCCGTTCATTCCTTTACAGTAATAATGGATGGTCAAATAGCGAAAATTCTTGTTGTTGATGATGAAAAGGACATACGAGAATTGGTAACATACAATCTCAAGCGAGAAGGTTACATTACCATAACTGCAGACAATGGAGAAAAGGCAATTTCATTGGCTAAAGAAGAGCGACCAGACCTAGTATTGTTGGATATCATGCTTCCAAAAATGGATGGCATAGAGGTGTGCCAACAATTGAGACAAATCCCCGAATTAAATCAGACACTGATTGCTTTCCTCACCGCAAGGGGCGAAGACTATTCTCAGATTGCTGGTTTTGCTGCAGGTGGTGATGATTACATAACCAAACCCATAAAACCCAAACTTCTTATTGCTCGCATAAAGGCCTTATTGAAAAGACAACTAACTGATGAGAGAATGGTCTCGGTTAGTATCAACGAGGCTATCTATATTGATACGGAAAAACGCCTTTTATTCAAGGACAGTGCGCCTATAGAGCTTCCTAAAAAAGAATACGAATTGCTTCTGCTTCTATCTTCTAAGCCTGGCAAAGTATTTACTCGAGAACGCATTTATCAATCATTGTGGGGCAATGACTTGACGGTAGGGGATCGAACCATTGATGTTCATATCAGAAAGCTCAGAGAGAAAATTGGGGACGACTTGATTAAGACCATCAAAGGAGTTGGTTACAAATTGAAAGACCATAAAGCTTATAAAAAAAAATCACGGTCGTTCTTCTCTGCCATTTGAATGCAAGGCAAATCTCCCTTCTGTGGCTCCATGTGACTTTTCCTTTTCGGGCCAGGGCCATCCACCAAATTCAGTTTTTCTATAGTCCTCAAATGCTTGACGGATCTCCTCTTCGGAGTTCATTACAAATGGTCCGTATTGAACTATGGGTTCATCCATGGGCTTCCCTTGTAAATACAGAAAACGCGCTGACTTATCCTGGGCTTGGATAGACAATGAAACTCCCGGATTCAGTTCAATGATCGCATGCTGGTCCAACAATTGATCATCTAGCTTAATCCCACTGCCTTTGTAAAAATAGAGTGATGCATTTACTCCCTCAGTAACTGCTGGCAACTCCCAATGAGCTCCAGCTTCAAGCTCAAAGGTAAAGACAGCAACGGCATTATTTGGATTGGCTGCCCATGAATCCGGCGTAGGGTCCAGAGCAGACTGACCTTCGATTGCACCTGCAATCAAATCAAGACTTAATCCCTCCTTGCTAATCTTGGGTATGTCTTCATTCCATAGCATTTTAAAATGAGGTTCAACCATTTTACTCTTTCTAGGAAGATTTAACCAAATCTGAAATATCTCCAAGGGATTCTCCTGGTCTTCATGAATCAAGGGAAACATTTCAGAGTGTTGCACTCCCTTGCCAGCTGTCATCCATTGGACATCTCCTTGCATAAATCGCCCTTTGGCACCAAGGGAGTCCGAATGGTCTACAACCCCTTCTTTATTGATGGTTATGGTCTCAAATCCTCTGTGCGGGTGATATGGAAAGCCAGGCATGCTGCTGCCGTGGTACATCCTCCAGCCGTCCTTAATCTCAAAATCCTGCCCAATATTTCTTCCTTCTAAACTGCCCAAAGGGCCAAAATTTCCATTCCCTTTTGGATATTCATCTCTGTGGTAGGCACAAAAAATAAAGGGGTCTTGCGTAGCCCACGGGAAACCCAAAGCTTTGATGTTCTTGATAGCTGACATATTTGACTAACAAAGTAAGGAGGTTTGGGTTTAAGATCGCCTTCCACGCTTAATGGTTTTGGGATTACGCTCCCTGCGGTCGCGTGATCCGTATGGGTGGCTTCCACTCCAAAAGCCTCTGCATTTGGCAGAATGGGCTTTTTCATGAACCCCAGCTCAAGCACAGCTTGGCAGGATTACGCTCCCTGCGGTCGCGTGATCCGTGTGGTGGCCTCCACTCCAAAAGCCTCTGCATTTGGCAGAATGGGCTTTTTCATGAACCCCAGCTCAAGCACAGCTTGGCACGGGTTCATAAAAAAAGCCCTCCGCTGTGCGGAAGGCTTTTGGAGTGGGCGATGTAGGATTCGAACCTACGACCCCCTGCTTGTAAGGCAGGTGCTCTAAACCAACTGAGCTAATCGCCCTTTTTTTAAAGGCCTGCAAATATAAATCGCAGGACAGTATTACAAAATGGATTTAAAAAAAATACACTTTCCAGTATCTCAATGTGCATTGTTGATTCGTTCTAATAGAAGTCTGGACCATTGTAAACGACATTTGCTAACCACTACTTGAAAGCATTTATCAAGATATCTGCAGTTTTATTGCTCGTTCTAATCGCTTTGATACTAGGAGGAGGCATATACTTTTCAAAGCAAGTCAAACCATTATTGATCAAGGAGTTAAATGAACAACTTGATGTAAAAGTTGAAGTCGAAGAAGTTGAATTGACCAGCCTATTTAACTTCCCTAGGTTGGGAATACAATTCAAGAATGTCACAATCCATGAAGCGATTGAATACTATGAGCAACCTATGCTTGAAGCTCAAGAGTTAAACCTTTATGTAGATTTCTTAAAGCTATTAAGAAGAGAATACGTTATTGATGCAGTTAGTGTGTACAAAGGTCAAATACGCCTTGCAGATACAGAAAATGGAAGCAATTACGACATCTTCGTAAATGATACGAGCGACAGTGATCCTGTATCATTCGCTATTAATGATTTAGACCTCATTGGATGTCAGTTGTCATATAAACATCTCGGAAGTGAATTCTCACTAGCAAGCGATATATCCAATGCAAGTGTTGAAATAATCAGTACGGCAGAAAGCACCAATATCAATCTCAAAGGCTCATTGGTTGCGGATAGTATAACGCAATCTGGTGATCGCTACTTAAAAGGACAAACACTGGATCTCAAGACCGAGATTTTCTTAAGAGAAAATTTCAAAAAAGTAGTTGTTTCTCCGAGCGAGTTGGTTGTAGATGGTGTCAAGCTAGCTGTGGATGGGGTAATTACCCTTGATGATATCAGCTATATTGATCTGAATTTCAACAACAAAGAATCTGAACTCAATAAAATAATACCCATACTTCCCGATTATGTTCAAGATCTTTTCGCCCACTTGGACATGGAAGGCTTGGCCGAGATCAAAGGATACTTTAAAGGCGAAATCGGGGAAAACACCTACCCTTCTTTTGGCATTGAATATAGACTTGATGACGGAACTCTACAGAGCAAAACGGATGAACTAACTCTAAACAATATCAAGGCTCAAGGTGAACTTTCAATTCCGAGCTTAGGCAATATGACATCTGCATGGGTCAAAGGCAAAATTGATCGTGCTTCTTCAGGAAGTGATTACATCAGCGGAAAATTTTGGGTAGAGAACTTTGAACATCCATTGATCAAATGGGATGGCAAGGTGAGTTTTAAAGCGTCCACCCTGTCAACACTTATGGCATCTGAAAGGCTAAAACTTCAAAGTGGTGATGTGAGTATGATTGGAATGTTTGAACTACGCTATAACCCTGACAAACAAGAAGTAAGTCAAAACTCATTCAAGTATATTGGAGAAGTAAGGGGTAGAAATATTCAAGGCAAATACGAAGACCCAGACCTTGACATTCATCAATTGAATATCCATATGCTCGCAACGGATCGACAGATTGTGATTAAGCAATGTGAAATGGCTTTCAACGAGTCTGATATTTCACTTCGCGGCTATATAAGAAACACAAATGATCTGTTCAGTACAAGATCGAAATCTGAGATTACGGGTTCGCTGGAAGCAAATAACTTAAACATTAACAACTTTATAAGCAGCTCTGGTGATAGCTCTAAGTCTGAAATTGACAAAATCTTATTCCCCTACAAATTAATTTTAGATACAAAAATTAACGGACTAACATTCAACGACTTTACTGCCAATAATATAAAAGGTACCCTGTACTCAAATAGAAGAGAATTAAAAATCCCCAACGCCAATATTGATGCTCTTGAGGGTTCTGCAAATGCAAGTATCAAGTTTACTACCCTAGGCAACTACTATTTGCTCGATATCAATTCCAAGATCAATGGAATGAACATTACACATCTGTTTCGAGACTTCAACAACTTTGAGCAAAATGAGATAACCGCTGATCACATCAGCGGTAAACTAAGCGGTACGCTTTTGGCAAAAGTGATGTTTGATTCGGATTTCGAACCGGCTTTGGACAAGCTTTACGCCAAAGCAGATGTAGAAATATTAGAGGGTGCTTTGATCGGCTATGAGCCGCTCAAGGAGCTTTCGACTTTTGTTGAAGTAAGCGAACTTGAGAATGTGAAATTCAGTAAGTTAAGCAACACTATTGAAATATTTGATCAAACCATATTCATCCCTAAAATGTACATTGGAAATAGCGCTCTAAGCATTGAACTAGAGGGCACTCATACTTTTGAGAATTATATGGACTATCATTTGAACATCAACCTAATTGAGATCTTGGCTCAAAAATCGAATTGGTTTGCTAAGAAAAAACTTCAAAGGATAGAAGATAATGCACACGGGGGTTTAACTGCCTATGTTCACATGGAAGGTACTCCGGACAATTTAAAAATCACCTATGACAAACTGAGCATGAAAAAGGTAGTCAACGAAGAACTTCAAGAAGAGAAAAGAGAATTTATTCGCGTGCTCAAAGGACAAGAACAAGAAGATGACACTCCTGATAGCTATTATGAAGACATCTGGGATGAATGATCTATGAACAGTTCTGAGCTGATATAATCTGCGAATAACAGCCCTTCTTGACTCAAGTAGTAATGTTGTCCTGTTTTTATCATCCAACCTCTTTCTGTAAAGCCTACAATAGATGAATTCTGATCCTTAGTCAAGCTATGGCCATAAGCAGCATTCAAGTGCTCCAGGTCTATTCCCCATTTTGTTCGCAATGCGGTCAACAGATATTCATTCACACGATCGGCATGACTCAGCTCCTCTTTCTCAAATGGTATCACGGCTTTACTTATTTCCTGTATATATTTCGTATTACTTGAGACGTTCCAATACCGAACGTTACCATCATAGCTATGCGCTGAAGGTCCTATACCCAGATAAGGTATGTTGCGCCAATAAGATGTATTGTGCTTTGAATAGTTCCCTCTCTGACAAAAATTAGAAACCTCATACTGTTCCCATCCATATTTATTAATTAGTTCTATCAGTTTGAGGTAATCCCTCTCCGCTTGCAAATCCGAGGGTGGCTCAGCCTTTTTAATTCTTACATTGTGGTCATATGCAGTCTTTGGCTCTAGTGTCAAGCTATAAGACGAAAGGTGCTGTATTGGCATACTCAATACTTTCTTTACATCTTTTGTCCAACCCTCTAGACTTAAACCAGGTATGCCATAGATCAGATCTAAACTGATTTGTTCAAAACCCACCTCAAGAGCTTCATTAATACTCATTTCTGCCTGGCTGGCATTATGACTTCTATTCATCCATTGCAACAAATCATCGTCAAAAGATTGAACTCCTATACTTAATCTGTTGATATTTAACGACTTTAGTTGCTTGAGCTTATCTTTACTCAAGTCATCAGGATTCGCTTCAAGGCATATTTCAAGTTCAGGACTTAAATTGAAGTTTGCACTGATTGTCGAAAGAATTTGTTCGATCTCACGAATGGATAAAAGACTTGGTGTCCCTCCTCCAAAGTAGATGGTCTCTATTTGAGTCTTGTCTATGAAAAAATTGGACCTTAATTGAATCTCCTTAACCAAAGATTGCAATAGTTCCTTTTTCTTGCTCGTTGAAACACTGAAATGAAAGTCACAGTAAGTACACGCTTGCTTGCAAAATGGTATGTGTATATAGATGCCTGAGATCTTGCAAAAGTATGTCCTTCATAAGCTTAATTTTGAATAGTGCGAAAGCTGATCCTTTTAATAAGTATACTGGCAAGTTGCAAACAAGCGTATAATCAAACTACTATTTGCTTTAGAGTCGGTGATAAGCTTCAGTGTCAAGAATTGCTTGACAGCAGTCAAACTGACTTGTTTTCAAAACAATGGATAAACTCACAATGGGACGAGGGCTTTCTAAGCGCATCGATTGACAGCCAATTTGTCTATAATGACAGCGTGATTCTATACGCATACCAGGGTTTAAAATACCAAGGTTTCAGCCTTAGAACTCACAACATTCCACAAGCGTTCTTAGACAGCAATAGTTCTCAATTGGGACTTATTGAATTCAATTCACTGAGAAAGCAACTCTTTGCACATTATGAAAACAATGGATTCCCCTTTGTTTCGATCAAATTAATAGAGCCTCGAGTTGAAGAGGACTTCATTGCGACCGATCTCTTCTTTGATGCTGGACGACCATTTGTGTATGACACCCTGGAAATAGTAGGTAACAGCAAATTGACTAAAAAATATCTACAGAAATACTTAGGCATAGAGGCGGGGCAACCCTACTCAGAAATACAAATAAGACGCATCGACCAACTCCTCCGCAATCAGCCCCTTTTAAGGCTCAGATCGTCGTCTAAGGTTTACTTCTATCAAGGATTAGCTAAAGTCGTTTTGCAAATTGACAAAGTCGTAACGGATCGTTTCGACGGGGTCATTGGATTAGCGCCCAATAGTGAAAACACAGAAGAGAACAAACTTCTTATCACCGGCGAAGTGAATGTGGAATTGAATAACTTATTTAAT
>JAHEKB010000026.1:0-2632 GCA_024638525.1 Bacteroidota bacterium | reverse complement strand
GCCAAATCGTTTGAGTTGCATTGGCGCAATTACCTTCAGAGAAGTCAACGGCTTGAGACCGGTTTCAGTTGGCCCTATCTATTCAACTCAAAAATTGGATTGAATGGACAGTTTGAGCTAAATAAATACGACACACTATTTTTAAACCTCGCAGCCAAAATTGGATTTAGGTATCAGCAACTGGGTAACAACTACCTCCAATTTTACTATCAATTCAATGGGAGCAATCTCATATCTGTTGACACCTCTAGCATTCGCAGCAACAAACAAGTTCCGAGTAATAATCCATTTCGAGTGGACAATTATGGAATTTCGGCGCTTCAACACAAACTTGATTTTAGCCCAAACCCCAGAAAAGGGTACACCATATCAGCGGATGTTGCACTCGGCCTTAAACAGCTATTGCGAAATAGCCTAATCGATCAAGTGAAATACTTTTCTCCTGAACAAAACAAATTAATCTCAGTTTATGACAATGCAGAAAGGCGCAGCTTGAGAGCGAGAATTGAAATAGCGAGTCAGTGGTTTATTCCTTTATTTAAGAAAGCCAGTCTCTTGAATCAGGTAAACTTCAAAGCTATAGTCGCGGACGAGATTCTCTTCAATGAGTTCTACAATTTCGGGGGGTTTAGTGATCTACAAGGATTTGATGAACGTTCCATCTTTGCCAGTAAATATTTACAGTACAGACTTGAATACAGATATCTTTTTAGTGAACTGGGCCACATCGGACTTTTTTTCAATGCTGCAGCTATAGAAGACCGCACCGAGAAAGTAGGAATAGTAGATATCCCATATGGTTTTGGAATCTCTGCGAATCTAGAAGTAGGCTCCGGCATCCTTAGTTTGGCATACGCTTTAGGCAGTCAACAGTCTAATCCCGTACAGTTCAATGCGGCTAAAATCCATTTTGGTATCGTCAATTACTTTTAATTTTAGCAAGTTTGTTCTATGCAATCCAATTGGGATAACATCATAAGAAATACGCTTCCCTTAGAACTGAAGATTGCACTTCTTGCGGTAATTGGTCTTTTGGCCTTAATGTACTCTGCCAATAGTTCCTGGATAACGACAAACCGACTGCTTGCAAGTCTGCCAATTCAGCGTTTCAAATGGAAAACAGAGACGTATCTAAATTCAAGTCTAAATAGATTTGGATCACTAGTGACTTCAGCAATTATCCTCAGCATCTTGGTTCGATCCTACTTTCTGTCACCTCAAGAAAACTTCATGCTGGATAGTTCAATATACTTCATCGGCCTTTGCTGCCTGATCATACTGCTATTTCTATTTAAGTGGCTCAGTATGAGCTTGTACTTTAGGTTGCATCAACAAGAGGAAATTGGAACATTAAGTTTGGATTATCAATACGCTTTCAACCAATTGGTTGGTATATTGGTCTTTGCGCTCTTGTGCTTAGACCTCCTTTACTTTCATTTTGACAGCCCAATAAAAGTAATTCTGATTTACGTTATAGCACTTGCATATCTCGCCCGTCTTTTTGGTCATATTGCATTATTGATAAATAATTTGAGCTACCCTCTTCTAAGTCTTTTTATCTATCTTTGCACCTTCGAAATTGCGCCTGCTTTGGTAATCACCAAGGTGCTTTTTGAAAACAGCTAAAGTATCGCATTGAAGGTAAAGAATATTCTTGTATCACAACCTGATCCTGGGGAGAAGAAGTCCGCGTATCACACTCTTGCTGAGAAGTACAAAGTCAAAGTGAAATTTAGACCGTTCATTGAGGTTGTTGGTGTTCCTGCCCGGGAAATGAGAAAACAGAAACTCAGAATTCTAGACCACGAGGCTGTGATATTTACATCGAGGAATGCCATTGATCACTTCTTCAGAATTGTTGAAGAAATGAAAGTGGAATTACCCACAACTATGAAATATTTCTGCGTCAATGAAGGCGTTTCCTTATACATCCAAAAGTATACGGTACTCAGAAAGCGCAAGATGTTTGTAGGTAAGGGGACCGAAGCCTCATTTTTTGAGTTACTCAAAAAACACAAAGCGCTCAATTATCTATTTCCTTGCTCTAACATCAGAAAAGACGCCATACCCAATTTTATGGATGAGCACAAAATTCAGTATACTGAAGCTGTCATGTACAACACTGTAAATGCCGACCTTTCTGACCTTGCCAGTGTTTATTACGACATTTTAGTATTCTACAGCCCTCAAGATATCGTTTCTCTCTTTGCCAATTACCCAAACTTTAGTCAAGACGACAGGGCGATTGCGGGCTGGGGTAAAACGACTAATTTAGCCATTCAAGAAGCTAAACTTACAAATACGATTCCAGCACCAACTCCAGATCATCCAAGTATGATCTCTGCTCTTGAGGATTACATCAATTCAAAATAGTTGTTTGCAATAAAGCAATTGGCTTATAGTGCCACCTATTTCTAAGAGATAATTGTCCCCCCCTTCTTTGATTCCCAGTTTCCCGGCTAATTGAGCAGGTGCTAGCTTGCTTCCTTTGGTCCAAATGTTCAATCCTTCAATGCCCTCTCTTTTAAGCCAATTCTTCAATTTTCTATGGTCTCGACTGTGTATTTTCAGGATTTTCAAGGTCTTGAACCCGACTAATCTCATAGGCTCAGCAGACTGGTATATCTCAAAA
>JAHEKB010000208.1 GCA_024638525.1 Bacteroidota bacterium | reverse complement strand
AATCGCCTGTGCAGCGAATGCTTCGTTGAGTTCAATCAGGTCTAAGTCCCCTACTCCTATTCCAGCGCGTTCTAAGGCCTTTTTAGTGGCTGGCACAGGTCCTATACCCATGATGTCGGGGTGAACGCCTGCAGCGGCACTGGAAACAATTTCTGCTATGGGTTCCAGATTATATCGATTTAAGCAATCTTCACTCACTATAAGCAATGCAGCGGCTCCGTCGTTTACGCCTGAGGCATTTCCCGCAGTAACACTACCCCCTTCTTTAAATGCCGGTCTCAGGCTTGCCAATTTCTCTAGGGTACTCAACCTAGGATGTTCATCCTTTTCAAAGACCACAGGTTCAGACTTTCTTTGTGGTATCTGTACGCTGCAAATTTCATCCTGAAATTTTCCCGCTTTATTCGCCTGGTCATATTTCAGCTGCGTTTGATGTGCAAATTCATCTTGCTCCTTTCTGCTTATTCCATATTTGTCTACCACATTCTCTGCAGTTTCTCCCATGGCATAAGGAAAATACATGTCCGATAGTTTTGGATTGATGAATCTCCACCCTATCGAAGTATCATAAATCTTAGCTGATCTGCTGAATGCACTCTCTGCTTTACCCATGACAAATGGCGCCCTAGACATGCTTTCCACTCCTCCAGCGATAAAAGCATCTCCATATCCTACTGCAATGTTTTTTGCCGCATCTGCAATAGCTTGCAAACTGCTTGCGCAAAGCCTGTTAATGGTTACACCCGGAATACTTACAGGCAAGCCGGCCATCAATGAGCTCATACGAGCAACATTTCTGTTGTCCTCTCCAGCTTGATTTGCTGCACCGAAGATCACATCCTCGATCTCATTGACATCAAACTGAGGATTTCTATCCACCAGGGCTTTGATTACATCTGTCGCCAGATCATCTGGTCTAACTGAGGCAAGTGTTCCGCCGTATTTTCCAACTGCTGTTCTTACAGCATCAACCACAAAGGCTCTTTTCATGCCTCAAAGTTCCCTCATAGGGACACAAATACCAAATATTCAATCTGTGGGGCACAAAAGTCCTATATCACTTGAAACCTGCCCATTCTTCACTTACTTTGTCCCATGATTCAACGTCCTCAAACCGTCTATCTACTCGCCATGATTGCAATAATTGCCATGTCAATGTTTGCAGACCTCGAATTCTACACCACCAGGGATGCAGATAAAACAGAGCAAGTTAGGGTGAGCTATTCACATACTTCTATTGAGGCTAAAAATGGTAAATCAACACATTTGAATACCGCACTCTTTTCGCTCTTGGGTGTTTCCGCGATTATTGCATTGATCTCAATCCTCAGTTTTAAAAATAGAAAGCTGCAAGCCAGTATGATCTCCTTCAATTTTGGAGCTGTGTTGGGCATTCTGGCTTTGATGTATTTCTATAGCTTCTACATGGATTACATTAATGAGGCGAATAACACTCTTCAAATTTGGATTATAATACCTCTTTTCTTATTGTTTTTCAACTACTTAGCTCTTAGAGCTGTTCTACGTGATGAACGTCTGATAAGATCTATGGAAAGATTTAGATAACCCGTGCTACTCAGCCTAAATAACTATAGCGTCACCTTTGGTAATGGCTCAGCGGCATTCACAGCGGTCAATAATATTGACCTGGATATAGAACCCTCCGTTATTACCGGACTAATAGGAGAAAGCGGTTCTGGAAAATCTGTACTGAGCCAGAGTATTACCCAGCTAATCCAAGCAGCAGATATTACTGGGAGTTGTTTATTCGACAGTACTCATTACGGTCCAATAAACCTGGTCGAAGCCAATGAGCATGAGCTCAGAAGTGTTAGACAAGAAGATATTTCATATATCTTTCAAGAACCGATGACCGCCCTGAACCCCTTGATGAAGTGCGCAGATCAAATTGCTGAGAGCATTGCCGATAGTTCCAAAGTCAAGGATACTATCATCGATCTGCTATCTAAAGTGGAATTAACAGATCATCTAAGAATTGCGCGATCGTACCCCCATGAGCTTTCGGGTGGACAGAGGCAAAGAGTAATGATAGCCATGGCTCTGGCTAAAAATCCCAAACTCCTCATTGCCGATGAACCTACAACTGCCTTAGATGTTGCAGTTCAAAATGAAATACTTGCTCTCTTGAAGAACTTGGCTAAATCCGAATCTATGGCAGTGCTTTTTATTACACATGATTTGCTCTCTCTAAAGGGATTTGCAGATAATATAGCCGTAATGTACAAGGGTGAATTGGTTGAATATGGAGAACAGAAAGCGATCTTGAGTCAGCCACAACACCCGTATACCAAGGCGCTGATGCAAAGCAGAGCGAGTTATGAAAAAAGGGGAAAGGAATTGGCAGAATTGGAAGAGCTTATAAAAGGCAGCTATAAAAGTCATCCCATTGCTCCTTCTAATGCTACTGATGAGGTTCTCATCTCAATGAAATCAGTAGTAAAATGGCATTTATCCCCTTCTTTATTTAAGAAATCTAAAACAGAAGTCTTAAGAGGTGTTGACTTAGACATATACCAGGGAGATAGCTTTGGTCTAATTGGAGAAAGCGGGTCTGGCAAGAGTACCATTGCCAAACTCTTGTTAAAAATCTGGAGACAAAACAGTGGTACTATAAAAATTAAGGGGCAAGACATTAGTGGCATCAAAGACTTTGAGACAAGATTGCAATTGGTATTTCAAGACCCCTATTCTTCTTTGAATCCCAAACATCGAGTTGGAAAAGCCATAGCGGAAGTATTGCGTTCCACCGGTAAGAAAGGGAAACTTGATGAGGTTGAAGCACTACTAAGTACGGTAGGGTTGCTTCCGTCTGATTATACAAAATACCCTCACGAATTCTCAGGCGGTCAACGACAAAGGATCTGCATTGCAAAGGCTCTCGCTAAATCGCCCGAAATTCTCGTCTTAGACGAAGCGGTATCCGCACTAGACGTAAGTGTTCAAGCCAAAATATTGAACTTATTGAACAAGCTTAAGCAGGAAAAGGGCTTGACCTATCTATTAATATCTCATGATATGAATGTTGTCAGTTACTTTTGCAATCGCATAGCCGTAATCAAAAATGGTCAAATACAAGAAGTTGGAAAGACTGAAGATTTGATCGCGGCTCCTACTACAGAATACACACAATCATTGCTGGAGAACAGCATATATTAGCATTGAAGAAAAAAAATAAACGAATCAGAAAATCCAAGGACTATCAAATAGTTTTGGACTTCCTGATTAATAACGCAAACCAGGCATTTAACTATAAACAGATATCCGCCAAACTCACTGAACTATCTCAAAAAGATATTGAATTAATTATTCAACTGCTGTTTCGCGATGGCAAAATAGAGCAGAAAGACCGCGGTAAATATTTCTACAGGCAGAGTTCAAATGAGGTAACCGGAATCTTGGATTTTAGTCAAGGAGGCAGAGCATACTTGGTTTCCGATCAGTTGGACCAAGATATCAAACTAAAAAGCGGCGACACCAGAGATGCCTTTAACGGGGATGAAGTTCAAGTTAAGATAAGCTTCCCTCACAAAGCTACCAAAGCTCGAGCCGTGGTTACTAGGGTAATAAAAAGGGCCAAGGAAACCTTTGTGGGGACAGTGAGTAGAACAGCAAATGCATGTTTTGTAATTGCCGATCATTCAAAGGTTCACACCGACTTCTATATTCCTTTGGAAAAGAGCATGAACGCCAAAGAAGGTGGCAAAGTTCTGGTAAAATTTAGAGACTGGCCATCTGGTGCTAAGAACCCATATGGATCGATCATTGAGGTGTTTGGACAGGCTGGATCAAATGTGGCGGAAATGCATGCCATCGTTGCTGAATATGGCTTTGATGTTCGATTTGACCCCACTGTTGAAAAGACGGCATCTGAATTAAGTCCGGGCATTACCAAAGAAGAAGTATCTAAACGACTAGATTTCAGGCAAACGACGACCTTTACCATTGACCCAGTTGATGCCAAGGATTTTGATGATGCCATCAGTTTTAAACAATTGTCTGATGACCGCTTTGAAATAGGTGTTCATATTGCCGATGTGTCTCACTATGTTCAAGAA
>JAHEKB010000025.1:7278-16551 GCA_024638525.1 Bacteroidota bacterium | reverse complement strand
AATCTTTAACATCACAAGTTGCCTGATTAGCAGGTTGAGCCGTAAAGTCAATTTCATTTACTCCTATAACCGCACATACGGAGGTGTCTGAGCAGGTTGAACTGTCAGTTTCCGATGTAATTATTGCACGGTACCAAGTAGAATCGGACACCGTGCCTGGCTGATAAGAGTCGTTTGTAGCCCCGGAAATATCCGTATAAGGACCATCGCAACCAGCGGTGCTGGACTGCCATTGATACGTGGCTGTTCCTGTCGCAAAGTCATCTTCTAAACTAAGGGCACTGGGTGTCTCACCACTACAAATCAGTTGGTTATCGCCAGGTATACCAGCATACGCTCTATTAATAAAGAATGTGTAGAAGGTATCCTTAACGCAATTCTTTCTTGGTGAATATTGATACCAGACCGTATAAAAGCCCGATGCGGTATCTGATATGGTTAATGTGCCCGTTGAATCTCCCACTGAAGCTCCTGGAACACTTGTTCCCGTGTCTCCGTCATGGGTAAGCCAAAATGAACCACCCAATACTGTACCTGGACCAAGAATAGTTTCCTCATAGACGCCCTCTGAATGGCAATCGGGTATATCGTAAACCAAGGTTGCTATACCAACATTCAAATTGAGCTGAAAAGGCATGATCATGTCCTTCAGATCCGCCGTATAAGAATTGGAAGATTTGGTCTTCATAAACATGGTTCTGAACAAAAGTCCAAAGCATGGGTCTTCCTCAACTGCTTCTCCAATCAATGACGATAGGTTAATAGCTACCTCAACGAATTGAAGGTTGGTGTATGTACTTTGACCATAGGCTCCATAGGGAACAGGAATATTTGTAGCGTTGACAAATCCATAGGCCAAATCAGGTACAGAAGAAGGAATCCAGAATTGTTGCCAATCCCATCCACAACTGGTTGACGCACTGTCAGACCAGCGGTAGAAGTAAATGCTATCAACACTACCTCCATTTGTATATTCTACAGTAACCAAAAGGTCTCCATCTGTTCTTCCACAATCACCACCATTTGTTTCAAAATAATTTGAGGGTGATCCTGTCTTGGGTGTTAACGTCTGTTGTAAAAATTCGAAGTCGATATAACTTGTACCATTAGTGGTATATCTATCCCCAGAAACGATCGCCCAAATGTCGCCGTTCTCATCTTCTGAAATATGGAGATTGACTCGATTGATGTCATCCTTATTTGGTGTATTACCAATCTTCCAGCCCCAATTGTTTGGGTCATCGTTCCATTTGTTACCACCATCAAATACATCATCTGTATTCTTGGTGCCTACATTGGTACTGTCATTTACGTGGAACGTCAATTCAAAAGGTGAGGTAACCGCTCCTGTGGTGGAATTATAATCCAAGGCTGCACCATCGTTGTTTCCACTGGTATAAGCAGAGGTGTCCAGCCAATCACCAAAAGAATCATTTTGCCGGACGATGTAGCCATCAATATTAAATGGCAAATCAATGGACAAAAGCTTAGGTGTTTGACTCTGAGCCTGAACATTTAATGAAGTGAACAGGGTAATAACAGCCAGAAAAAAAAGTTGAAAATTTGATTTGAAAAACAAGCGTGAGAATCCACGCGAGTGCTTTACTTTAGTTAGGGTCTTCATGATAATAAGGTTTATTAGAGCACCTAAAGTTTCGCACCAAAAAGGATTAAAAACCTTAAGCAGCTTGGTCAATATTAAGTAAAATAATTAAGTTTTCAACTCTTTTCTAACATTTTTAGCAGCTAAGTTTATGGAAGGAAATATCTATTACTGCTGGCAATATGAACCATTCAGAATTAATTCTGTATTTCAGAATAAATCCAAATGAGGGTTCAATTTGCCTTGAGCCCACTGGCCCAAAGCGACTAATTTTTCACAACTAATCTGAGGTATAACTGTTATAATTAATATGAAAATCATCCTTATAATTACTATTACCCTATTATCTATTGCGGCGATAGCTCAAGTGATTGTCAAACGAAGTACAAAAAACACAGAAAATCATCCCTATACCGTCATCAAAGATTATGGAAGCTTTGAAATAAGAACCTATGAACCGGCTATATATTCTTATGTAGTAATGGAGTCCGGTACATATAAATCTGCTTCGAGCCAGGGTTTTAGAAAGCTTGCTGCTTACATTTTTGGAGGCAATGAAAAAAACCAAAAAATCGCCATGACCACTCCAGTGAGCATGAGCATGCAAGACTCAACAGTCATGAAATTCAAAGTACCAGAAGGTATGGAGATGGAGGATTTGCCTAAACCAAATGACCCTTCTGTCAAATTTGAAAAGGAAGAAGAAAAAACCGTAGCTGCCCTGCAATTTGGAGGATTTGCCAATGATGATATCATAGCGGCAAAAACAGAAGAGCTCAAAACACTACTTGAAGGTGAAGGGATTACTCATAAGGGAAACTTCAGCTTTTTGGGCTATAACCCACCCTATGAAGTAGTGGACAGAAGAAACGAAGTTATTGTTGAAATTGATTATGAGGGCTGATCCGACGGCTTTGGGAACAGCTTTGTAAAGATCCATCCGCAAATCATTGCAAAGGCAAAAGAAGGTGCGAGCACATCTAGTTTATCCAAATATGCCCCAATTCCTTCCATGGGTTGTACCACAAACTTTAATAGGGTCACACTCACAAAACCAGCAATCATACTGGCTATAGCTCCCGCTTCAGAATAAGCTTTCCAAAAAAGCGAAAGAATAATGACCGGACAAAAGCAGGCAGCAATCCCGCTCCAACCAAAAATGATCACCCAAAACACTTGACGTTCTGGGCTGAAATACGCCAGTCCCATGGCCAATGCCAATGCGATCATTGCCATGGTGAAGGTTACCCATCGCGAAAGACGAGTCAACTTTTTGGACTCTGCTTTGGGTCTGAAAATCTTTTGGTAGAAGTCTCGCGTAACCGCGCTAGAAGCTAGAACCAAAAGAGAGTCTACCGTAGACATTATGGCCGATAGTACAATTGCTATGTAAATGGCTGTTAGGGTCAATGGAAGAAACTGTTCCGTCGCTCTGCTCAATACATCGGCTCCGCCAATGCCCAAACTTGCCGTAGGATCCTGACCGGCATCTGTAAAATATATTCTCGCTAAAACACCTATACTTACTGCAGCGGCATCCGTTAATAAAGTAAAGAGTATAGCTACCCATTTTCCCTGATCAATTTCTCTCTCATTTCTGATAGACATGAATCGAACATAGACTTGGGGGGAACCCAAAAAGCCCAATCCAATCATAGAAAACCCTAAAATGGTAAAGAGATTCATAAGACCGCTTTCGTTGCCGCCCAATGGATCGATCAATTTTGGGTCAATTGCACCCAATTGAGATAGGAGGTCTTGGGGGCCACCCATACCTTGCCACATGAGTACGGGCAGAAGTACGAGGCCAAAGAACATTAAGAGACCCTGAAAGAGGTCTGACCAAACTACCGCAACAAAGCCACCAAAAAAGATATAAACCAATACAATGAGAAAGCCGATAATGGCTCCCCAGTAGTAGTCTAAGCCCATCATACTCTCAAATGCAATGCCCGTAGCATCTATTTGCGTGCTGACATAAATGACTACAAAAACGGAAAGTATTGTCGCGGCGATAGCGCGAAGCCTGTGAGTAGAGGTTTTGAAATGTGACTCTAAATAATCGGGGATGGTTATTGCTTCATATGCATCAGACTTGCGTTTAAACCGCTTTGCCATTAGGAACCAAGAAATGGTAACGCCTAGAACTTCTCCCAGGACCACCCAATAGGCAGACAAACCAGCCATGGCTCCCATCCCGGTCAAGCCAATGAGCAACCATCCAGATTCACCCGTTGCGCGAGCTGAAAATGCGACCGCCCAAAACCCAATCTTTTTTCCGCCGACATAGTAGTCGCTGATATTGCGAATTCGCCGTGAAGCGACTATCCCTATCAATAATAAGATAAGAACGTAGAGTATGAGAACAATGATCTTTGTTAGCAAAGCGAGCGCCTAAGTTAATTCGATTTTAGTTCTAAGCTGAAAGAGGGCTCCAAACTTTGAGATTATCAGTTATAGCTATATGTTCTTTTGGTTTTTATAGAAGGATGGTCAATGTCAATTTCTGTCAGTTGTCCATCGCTATTAAAGCTGCAACCGTAATTGATATTGTAAGAGTTACTCTGGTCTGTGGCTGTTATACTCTGAATGCATCTGGGAGAATAGTAGAATAGATTATTGAAATAATCACTGAACTCAATGAGACTGCAATGCGTAGCACTTTGATACAAACTATTGTCCGTGCTATAACATGCTACGTTCACATCCAATTTCTGTGACAAGGATCCACCGATGTAGGTTTCATAAACACAACTTTGGATGCCAGTCTCATCCACAACAAACTCACTGCATTTATAAGTGGTTTCTTCTTTAAAGCTCCCGTCGGATTGCTTAATACCGGTTAATCCCTCAAGCTCGCTGATGTATCCATTGCTGTAAGAGCATCTTTGAATCACCTTATACCCACCATAGTCGGTAGCGCACTCGCTGATGTTTCCATCTGAAGTATAGGAACATTGAACCGAGGCACCAGTAGAAAGCTTGATCGAATCAATTTTTTCCTCACCCTTATGACAGACATAAACATCGCCATTGTTGAATTTTAAATTGAGCAATGATTCCGCGGAATTGTGATCAAAATCACAAGTGTACCCATTCTCTTCAGAGATGGATTTGATGTTTTGTTCAGGAATTCCCGTTGTCTTTTTTGCATTCGGATTTTGGGGAATAGATTTGCTCACATCAGTGCATGAAGGAGCGACAAAAACAAAGTAAAGCAAACTTGATGTGAATGCGAATAAGGATAATTTGAGCGTCTTCATGCCCAAATATAGCGAAAGACTAACGCTACTTTAATGATCCAAGCTTGCTATTCTTACTTTTGACAAAAAGGATTATATGATCATTACCAAAGGCATAAGCATACAGAAATTAGTCCGATGGACTTTACACCACATCATTTGGCTCCTGACCATGATGAGCATAATAGCAGCCATGTATCACTTTGGATGGATGACTTTTGCTCTTCCATGGCTCCCACTCTCGGTTATCGGTACCGCCGTTGCCTTTTATGTAGGTTTCAAGAACAATCAAGCATATGATCGCATGTGGGAAGCTCGTAAAATTTGGGGCGGAATAGTGAATGAAAGCAGAACTTGGGGAATGATGGTGGATGGCTTTGTAAGTAATCTTGTAGCGGAAAACAAGCACAGTGCAACTCAACTTCATGACATAAAACAAAGGTTGATATACCGTCATATTGCCTGGCTTTACGCACACAGAAGTCAATTGTTGATTGCAACACCTTGGGAACACATCAGCCAAGGTGGTTATATGACCCGTTATGCTGAAATGAATCAGCGAAAGTTTGGCGTAGGTCTGGTAGATGATGAGGTTACCAGAGTTGAGCTCGATCTACTACTTCCAGAGAATGAACACGATCGTCTGATTGGGGCGGTGAATACGGCCACTCAAATCATCAATGAACAATCTCGCGATCTGGCCTCTTTGCGCGAACAAGGTCTGATTGATGATTTCAGACATATGGAAATGGAAAACGTTCTCAGAGAATTCTACACCTTACAAGGCAAGAATGAAAGGATAAAGAAATTTCCGTTGCCGAGGCAATATGCAAATATGAGTCGCTACTTTGTGGGCATCTTTATCATTCTGCTGCCCTTTAGCATGATACCCGAGCTCATGAAGCTAGGCAGTCTTGGTTTGTGGCTATCCATACCTATAACAGCTCTGATAGGATGGGTTTACGTAATGATGGAAATTGTCGGAGATTACTCTGAAAACCCGTTTCAGGGCATGGCCAATGATATCCCTATGCTTTCTTTATGTAGAACAATAGAAATAGACTTACGAGAGATGTTGGGAGAAGCAGAGCTCCCCCCAACAATCCAATCTAAAGCCGGGGTATTAATGTAGAGGGTTTACCTCAATATCAATTTCTTAGTTGACGCATTTATTCCATCAGAATAACTGACCAAATAGATTCCTTTGGGAATATGGCTAACTATCAACTCAATGTTTTTACCTGCAGGATTTGCATCCAACTCAACATTTTTTACCAACTTACCACTAATGTCTCGCAATTCTAGTCGTGATTCTCCAGCTATTCGCTCAGGCAAAGTAATGGTGACGATTGAACCACTCGCTGGGTTTGGATAAACATTGATCTCAGATTTTGCCAATTCTCGATTGACCACTCGTACTCCGAGATCTTGAGTTGACCCGCTATAGTCATGTTGTGTAAGCCTGTAATAAGTGATTGCAGAAGGGTTTGCGTCATAGGCATCATAATCAAGTATGGACACACTGTTACCTGATCCAGTGATCTCTTCCATAAATTCAAAATCCTGACCATTGTCAGATCTCTCCAATAAAAAATGGCTATTGTCCTGTTCTGAGGCTGTAGACCAAAGAATTTGGTTGATTGGACCAACGGCTTCTGCTGTAAAATCTAAGAGTTCAACGGGAAGCACCACCACGCTACCTGTGAAGATAGAGCTATTATCCGTTCCTTGACCCGATTCTGCAAAACTGGTCCCGCTTCTATTGGTGTTTGCGCCACCCACACCATTCAATGTCTGGGCACTAATATAACTTGCCAAACTAGGAACGGTTAAATAGATAACTCCTTGACCACCACCTGCTCCAGCACCATGAACATTTCCTGTATTACAAGATCCTCCATCACCGCCGTTAGCAGATATGGTCAATGTGGCAGAGCTGCTTGCTTCTATGCTATCCACTTGAAGCAAAATGCTTCCACCTGCACCTCCTCCTCCTGCGCCATCGTTGCTAACATCCGGTGCTGTCTCACCATCTGCTTCTATGCTTACATCAGATCCAGAAGTGGCAATTTTACTGGCACGTATAAAGATTATACCTCCGCCCTTGCCGCCTTCAGAATTAAAATTATTGTTTATTTCACCAGCACCACCGCCGCCGCCCAAATATACTTTTGAGCTGGTGATATAACTGGAAAGTGCTGCACCTCCATGTCCTCCACTTGTCGAACTGTTCCAGCCTCCGCCTCCTTCGCCTCCCGCAGAGTAGTTTCCTCCTCCACCGCCTCCGGCATTGTGACAACTTCCGCCCCCACCGCCATTGGCAATCTTTCCTCTTCCAGCTTGCCAGTCAGATCGAATATTTCTATGAACGCCTTCGCCTTTGTCTCCATATCGCCCATCTACGGCGGAGATATAAACGGTATTTAAATTAGACGTACTGGTAGAATTGTCATTTGTTGCTCCACCTCTAAAACCCGCTCCGCTGGCGTTGATATCATGCGCCAAATTCAGTGTTCCATCAACCGAAAAGGCTAAGACACCTCCAATTTCACCATCCCAATCCAAAGCACGAATATCAGAGGTGGTTGTATAGCTGCCAGATCCAAGACTGGGGAAACTGACAATTTGAAGGCTTGCTAAGTTTCCTGTCGAGTAGCTGTTCTTCAATGATGAACCAAAGCTTAGCGACAAGAGATCCCCTCCGCTTCTATTCATAGCGCTTATTGTCAATATTTCGTAGTAGCCAACATTTGACATACTAGTTATGGAACCAAAGCTGCTATTGTTGTTCGTATCTGTGCGCACTACGTCCTCTTGCATCTGAATAATGATAAATTCCTCATCTACAGAGAATTGATCTCCAACTTCATTAACATTAGACAAATACAGGGTAGAACCGCTGATAGAATCAACCTTTGCGTAGGCATTGACCACCGCACCGGTGCTGGAAGTCTTTGCCAAGGATAAATTACTCGGCCCAAGATTAAACAATACAAATAACAGAATTCCAACAATCGCTGCCGAAAGTCCAATAATCACGTAAAATCTGAGCATCTTCTGTTCTGTACGAACAGAAATTTCATTTGAAATTTTCATCGTATTAATAGTAGTAGTTACCGCAAATATAATATAAATGTGTTTAATCCATAGAAATTAAACTCCAAAAGGTACTTGTTGTCATATCTACATTAAGTCCGTAATTTGGTCTATCTTGCAGCACATTTTGAAGAAAAAAGGCCAAAATAGCTTTGATATTATTGTTTATCTAGCACTTGCCTTCTCTTCGTTTTTATCCTATACATCAACGGCCCAAACCTACTTTGCCAACGGAGATGCCAAGGCTCTGGGAAATCAGTGCTACGAACTCACTCCTGCCGAAACATTCAAGAATGGATCCGTCTGGTATGCAGACAAGATAGATCTGGAAAAAGACTTTGACCTGGAATTCTACTTGAACTTCGGAGCCCTAGATGCAAGCGGTGCTGACGGGATAATGTTTGTTCTTCAGAACAGGGGAAATAAGGCCCTTGGAAACGCCGGAGGAGGCTTGGGATTCGAAGGATTTACTCCAAGTTTAGGAATTGAATTTGATACCTATCAGAATACCAGCGTTGCAGATCCAAGTTACGACCATATTGCCATTATGCAGAATGGAAGCATTAACCATACCGGCTCAGGGCAATTGAGTGCTCCAGTACAAGCCAGAGCAGGATCCAATAATATTGAAGACGGCAAAGATCATCTGGTAAGAGTACAATACACCGTGGCATCTCATACCTTAAAAGTATGGTTTGACTGTGATTTGCGGGCGAGTTTGGATTTTGACATCCAGAAGAATGTGTTCAGTGGTAATCGGTATGTGTTTTGGGGATTCACAGCTGCAACAGGAGGTCTGGTCAATGTACAGACCGCTTGTCTGAGAGATGATATCATCATTCAGGATACTGTCGGAATCTGCAAGGGACTCACTGAACGTTTGAATTCCAGGTTGAGCTATGATGGAACCTACCGGTGGTGGCCCTCAGCGTTCCTGAATGATACTACCATACGCAAACCCATCTGTTCCAGTAGCTCAGATCGCACTTATTATGTGGAGCATAAAGATCTCTGCAACGAAAGTGTGGTCGACACGGTGCATGTGCGCATAGATGAGCCCTTTGAGATAGACGTGATCCAAGACAGCCTGCTTTGTGATGGCGAATTCTATCTGGTACAATTGGGCAATTCCTTTGACTCCATTTACTGGAGCGACAAATCATGGTCCAGCACCAGGGTATTTACAGAAGCAGATGAAATCAAAGTCCGCACATACCGAGGGGTCTGTTGGGCAGAGGATTCCATGAATCTACGCGCGGACGAAAGTCCTGTGATCGAACTGGTGGGAGACACAGTCTTTTGCGAATTTGATTCGGTATATGTTCAAGTGCA
>JAHEKB010000025.1:3920-7268 GCA_024638525.1 Bacteroidota bacterium | reverse complement strand
GCAACAACAGCCGGCCAATGTGTCATTCTTTTGGTCTGATGGCTCTATAGAAGTTCAAAGATTTTTTAAAGAAAGTCAGACCTTGACAGTAAGTGCCAGCAATGACTGCGGAGAAGCCAGCGATGAACACCAAATACGAAAGATTATACTGCCCAAAGATCAAATTAGTGGGGACAGTATCGATTGTCCTGATGATCAAGTAAGATTGAGCTACCCCTTCTATCCACAACTGGATTACCTCTGGAATAACGGAGACAACGGGCAAGAGACCTTTGTAGATGGCGGACAGCATTCGCTCACAATTAGTGAACATGGCTGTTCCAGAACTGAATTCCATCAGATACGCAGCATAGACGCACCCTATATTTCCCTTGAACCAATCTATGAGCTTTGTTTCAAAGAGCGGCAATTCATTTCTATAGATCCCACAGATATTGACATTCAGTGGAGTATAGGCAGTAGTCAATCGGGCATAGATCTCTACGAAATGGAAGGAGATCATTGGGTCCGCGCTTCCAATTATTGCGGAGTGGATTCGTTCAACTTTCAGGTGATTCAGCAGTTCTGTGATTGTAAGCTTTATGTTCCAAATGCATTCACAGCCAATAATGATCAATTGAATGACGGTTTCAGAGCAGTGCCCGATTGCGAACGCCTATTGAGCTATAATATGCAAATCTTTAATCGTTGGGGTGAATTATTGTTTGAAACGGATCAATCAGATGAAGCATGGGACGGCACCTACAATGGTGTACCTGTGCCGCAATCCGTGCTCTTGTATGTGATCAATTATAGAGGAATTGTCAATGGTAGCCCCGCCCCCAAGGTGGAAAAGGGAAGCTTCCATTTGCTCAGATAGACTGTGATTTGCACAAGCTTGGTATGAGCCAAAGCTTTCCACCATCTTTGTGGGGAATAGCTTTTTAAGAATAGAATAATATGAAAGTAATAATAACAGGGGCAACGGGGATGGTTGGGAAAGGCGTTCTTTTGGAATGCTTGGACCACCCAGAAGTTACAGCAGTACTGGTCATTGGCAGAAACTCACTGCAAATGGATCACCCTAAATTAAAAGAATTAATTCACAAGGACTTCAGCGAATTTGAATCGATCTCTGAGCATTTGCAGGGATATGATGCTTGTTATTGCTGTATGGGAGTGAGTGCAGCAGGATTAAGTGAAGATCAATATCACACATTCACCTACGACTATACCTTATCACTGGTCAATGCGCTTTATCATTTAAATCGAGAAATGAGCATATGCTATGTCAGCGGTGAAGGAACAGACAGTTCTGAATCCGGAAGGATGATGTGGGCAAGGGTAAAAGGCAAAACTGAAAATGCCATCCTCGATATGGGATTTAAACAGGCGTATATGTTTAGGCCGGGTATAATCATTCCCTTAAGAGGCATTAAGTCCGGAACCAAGCTCTATCAGTTCTTTTACGACTATTTTATGTGGGCAATAAAGTTGTTCAAGCGTCTCAGACCTAAAGCTGTGATTAATACGACACAAATAGGATTGGCTATGATAAATGTTAGCCTAAGATCTTTTGACAAAAAGATTTTGCGACCTGCTGAGATTATTGAAGCTTCTCAGGCCTGATCATCCTCTGGCTTGTCATCTGAAATCTTCTTATCTACATATCCCAAGCCTTCAGTATTGGCCAATTTTTCCATGGCATCTAGCAATGCTTTGTTCTTTTCATGGATTCTTTCCTCTGCCTTTGCTAAGTCTTCGACCATCTTATTGAATGCCCTCGATAGTTCGCCAAGCTCGTCTTTTGATTTTTCTCCGACGTGTTGAGTAAGATCTCCCCTACCTACTTTTAAGGCTGCATCTCTGATTTCCCGCACCGGTTTAGAGATGGTATTGGCCAACCATAAGCCCAATAAGATCCCGATAGCAAAAACCAGCAGACTTACCATTATAGCTATCCTTCTTATGCGATTCATGTTTTTTAGGATCTCATCGGTCCTAAATCCCACTATCACGTCGCCATCCATGTCCGCCGTGGAAAACTGAGCATGCTTCACTATCAAGCTATCTGAAGATTTGCGATTTATATTCAAGGGGTAATCCGGTGGATAGGTCATAATTTGATTCCCCTCGATTTGCCCTTCTTTTAATTCTCCTTGAGTTTCAATCAGCGCTACAAATTCCAGTCTTTCATCGGCTTTGGCAAAATCCATGGCCATAGTTACTCCTTTGAAGTTTTGCTCCTCCAAGGCAATTTGAGACCCCAAAGCTACAGTACGTGCCAAGTTTTCTACCTCTTTGTTAAAAGTGCGCATGAAGTACTTTTCTTGCTGGTTGGGAACAATGTAGAGCACCAGAACCGCAAAGATCATCACGATCAATGCCACAGTTAACCATATTCTTAGGGTTATACTCATTAATTATCTATTTCAATGACAGCTACTCCGGCAGTCTTGACGTTGGTGGAAACTACTCCAATTGCGCCCGGTGTCACCATGACAAATTCCACGAGTGCAGATTCACTGGTAAAGAATTCAGGGGCTTTGGATTTTCCCGCAAAAACCAGTGATAGCCAATATCGATTAAACTCATTATCGCTCATATCAAATACATCCTCAGCCACTTTCTTGCCGGTGGGGTGACTGGTCTTTAAGAGTGCAACGATTACCCCTTCTCCACCTTTCCATCGTTGTCGCTCTCCTTGTATCATCTGTTCAAATTCAGTTTTACTCAATTTTGATACGGAAGAATAGGCATTGGCGATTACTCGCAAGCCCGAATAGTCCGCCCCTGTATGGGTGGATGATGACAAGCCAATTAGTAATAAGATTGCCAAATTCACTCGGAGGATATTAATCAATCTCGCTTTCATGTCAGAATCCTACCGCAAATTGTAAATAGAAACCGCTAAAATCTTCAGCACCGTCGTCAACAAATCGATTGTATTCGAACTTCACCATGGCCAAATAATTAAATTCATACCTCAGGCCAGCTGTCCATTGCGTTTTTAACCCCTGACTAAAAAACAATTCTTCTTGAGCAACCGAAACCTGATCGAACTTCACATAGGGCACCCATTTATCCTTGAGCCTGTATCCCAGATAAGCGTATACAGATGTGTTTGATGTTTTTCCAGTGGAATCATTGTCATTATTGACCAAATGTGCTTCAGATAACACCTCATATTTTCCTTTGAAATATCTAAAATAAGCACCTGCAGCCATCTGACTAATATCTATCGGATCTAGACTGTCAAGTGCATTGTCGTGCCCATCTCCGTGATGGTTAGAAGCGTCACTGCTGAACTGATCCAAATATGCTGTGAGTCCAAATTTCATTCCTCTGATTGGCTTGGCATGTAGATCA
>JAHEKB010000025.1:0-3910 GCA_024638525.1 Bacteroidota bacterium | reverse complement strand
GATTGTCATCTTGCAAGTCCGAGGAACCAATGCCATTTCCCAACATGAGTTGGTAGCCTATCCTGTGCTTACCAAGGTTAAATCCTTGCAAGGCGATGCCAGTGGTATGCACTTCTAACAATCCTTCTGAAAACATTAAAGGCCTGTCTACCGTAGGAAAGAATACCCTGCCATGATGATATCTGTCATTCCAATGGCTTAGTGGCGTATGGTGCTTCCCTAAAAGCACACTGTGATTCCCCGCATAATTATAATTGATGATCACCCTCTCCATGCTCACATTGAAACTCGTTGGTGAATTGGGGCTAAACTTAAAAACAGTCTCTCCTAGAAAACTGATTTTATTTGTGATTTGACTGGTTATAAATAAATCCTGCTCGCCTAAGTAGAAGTAACCGCTTTCATCTGCTTGAGTATATCTGGCATCCACATTTGCAAAACCCCTAATTTGAGTCTTTTGAGCAAGTGCCGCTAAAGAAAATGCACATAGAACGCCAATAACAATTAGTTTCTTGAAGCTGGGTTTCATTTGCTTTTGGTTAAGATTGTCAGCAATATACTAAATAGCACCTAAACAGCTTTTAAAGAGCAACCTACAGTTTAGATACCATTCAACTAACTTTGATCTTTGTTCATCTAGTTTGACATAGATTGATATCGCACTTAATTAGTTTAGCATCCCGTCTATGAAAACCGCACTCTTTATTGTATTTCTGGTTCTGGCTTCTTCTGCGATCAGTTTCGCTCAACAATATTCAACAGTTAGGGGTGAACTGATAAGCCAGCAAGGAGCTGTGGCTTACGCTTCTGTGATTTTAAAGAATGCCGATGATTCGTCTATTGTAAAAACAGCCTTATCAGACAGTTTGGGAAGGTATCGATTCATAAACATCAGTAGTGGAATGCATTTTGTCGAAGCCTATAGTATGGGTTATGTCCCCTACTCTTCAAAAGCGTTTAGAGTTGAAGGAGCTGATGTTGATGTTATAAAAATATCAATGATCAAGGAAGCAAAGATGATCGACGAAGTCAGGGTTAAGGCATTGCGTCCAATTATTGAAATTCAAGCAGACAAGACGGTATTCAATGTTGAGAACACTTTGAACGCCAGCGGGTCAGATGCTTTTGATCTTTTGCGAAAAGCGCCTGGAGTGGTCATTGACAACAACAATGTTATAAGTCTGGAAGGCAAGGCGGGTGTTCAGATTTTCATTGATGGCAAACCCTCGGTTTTATCAGGTGATGACTTGGTCAATTTCTTGAGATCCCTTCAAGCGACAGATGTAGATGCCGTCGAATTGATTACACAACCCTCGTCTAAATACGATGCCGCCGGAACTGCAGGCATTATTAATATCAAGCTCAAGCGCAATAAAAATTTAGGCACCAATGGATCGTTTGGTCTGGGATACTCATATGGCGTGCACCACAGAAGCAATTCTTCACTCTCATTAAATCACCGAAATAAGAAAATCAATGTATACTCCAATTTTTCGACCAATCTTGGCAAGCGTTGGAGCTTTATCGACCTCAACCGCCTTCAAGAAGGAGTGCGATATATCTCTGAAACAGACAATACACGATCAGTCAATGGGTATAATACCAAGATTGGTGTGGACTGGTTTGCAGGAAAGAATGCCGTCATCGGGTTTTTGACCAATGCCAATTACTTCAATTCCGGATCTGATGGAAACAGTATTACTGAGATTGTACCGGTAGGAGACCCATTCAATTTTCAAGTTTTATCTGCTAATAACGTAAATGAAGGTAGAAACTATCAAGTCACAGCCAATGTCAACTATCGCTATTCAGACCCTGAGGGGAGAGAATTCAATATCGACCTTGACCGAGGGATATTTGACCGTAAAAGTGAGGCATATCAACCCAATCAATACATAGACGGCCCAAGTGGTTCTGAAATATATTCCAACAATTATAGGATGGTAACACCGACCCAAATTGCGGTGAACACAGCTAAAATGGACTACAGCCAAAAAATTGGGAAAGCTACGTTTGCTGTAGGTCTTAAGTACTCTTTAGTTTCGACTGACAATACCTTCGATTTCTATGATGTCCTTACACAGGATGTCTTGAACACAGACCGCAGTAATCAATTTTTATACAATGAAAATGTGAATGCTGCTTATGCAAACTATGCTACCTCTTTGAAGCAAAAATGGAAGCTGCAAGTTGGTCTTAGACTGGAGCAGACGATATCTCGCGGTGAATTGATCAGCACCCAAGAATCCGACGATAAACTGGTTAAGAGGAATTATACAAATCTGTTTCCAAGCGGCGGCCTAACGTATCAAGCAGGCAGAAACCACACTTGGGCTTTTACCGCGGGAAGAAGAATACAAAGACCCAATTATCAATCGCTTAACCCATTTGAATCGCAAACCTCAGAACTGTCGTACAGAAAAGGGAATCCATTTTTACAGCCCCAGTATACCTATAATCTACGTCTCTCTCATACCTTTAAGTACCGCTTTACAACCGGAATAGCTTACAGCAATACCACAGATTTCTTTGCTCAAGTAACTGATACATTGGGGAGTACCAAGAGCTTTTTGCAGCCTAGAAATGTGGCCAATCAAGAGAGCTATAGCATAACTACCAGCTTGCCTTTCAATATCACCAAGTGGTGGTCGATCTTTGCCAACACCAATATATTCTACACTACTTTCAGCGCAGCGGATGAAAAGTTTCAAGCTGTTGATCAGTTTACGGCCGGATTCTATGCGCAATCTTCGTTCATCCTGCCATTGGGCTTTAAACTAGAACTATCGGGATGGGGCCGAACCCCTTCCATTTGGGGAGGAACTTACCGCACAAAAAGCATGGGAGCGATGAATATTGCAGCAGAGAAAAAAATTGCCAAAAAGAATCTATCTGTGCGGCTAAATTTCTCAGACATTTTCTTTACCTCTCCATGGAGAGCTGATCTGGTGTACGGCGATCTTGCTATCAATGGAACCGGAGGATGGGAAAGCCGAAGTTTCAATATTTCATTGAATTACAATTTTGGAAACAGCGATGTGAAAGCTTCGAGAAACCGGAAAACGGGCCTCGAAGAAGAACAGCAGAGAACCCAATAGGCTGAAACCTTCACGAAATCCTCATTTTTACGTTCATATTCAAGGCAAAACGCGCAATTGGGGCTAACTTGCGAACCTAATTTGCTGTTGTGGCATTTTAATTGCAGTAACAACAGCACAGAGTAAACACATTATATGGCAGATAGCTTCAGTAAAAAAGAAAGAGAAAAAAAGAAACGACAGAAAAAGAAAGAGAAAGAACTTCGCAAGCAAGAGCGCCGAGAGGCGGGTACTCGCCCAGAAGAAATCATGTACGTCGATTACAATGGGAATTTCACTCCCAACCCTCCGGAAGAATTGCCGGAAGATGCCGAGATCAGTTTAGAGGATATTCAGATCAGCACACCCAAAAAAGAAGAGTCAGATGAGAACGAATTCGAAAGAAATGGTGTGGTGAAATTCTTTAATGATGAAAAAGGATACGGCTTTATCATAGACCCCAAGACACAGGAGAGCTTCTTTGTTCACGCAGACAACCTGAATGAAGAGATCACACAAAACGACAAAGTAAGTTTTGAGGTAGGTAAAGGAGATCGCGGCCCGGTGGCCCTAAATGTCAGCATTATTTAAGGAGAATCAATTCCCCTTTACGCTCAACGGGCTTCCCTTCAAAATCAAATCCATTCAATAGGTAGAAATACATTCCTTGAGGAACGTAGTTCCCCTCGAATTTCCCGTCCCAACTACTGGAGTTCTGGTCTTTTTGCCAAAGCACTTCGCCCCATCTATTGAATACCAAGATATCATAGGATTTTAAGCCTCTGGTGTAGATTTGGAATTCGTCATTTCTGCCGTCTTCATTTGGAGAAAAA
>JAHEKB010000207.1 GCA_024638525.1 Bacteroidota bacterium | reverse complement strand
GCATTGATGACCATCTGGATGAATTGACATTTGAAGAAAAACAGCGCCTCTCTTTGAGTTTTTCAAGCTTTTTTGATGGACTTTCACAGCTGAGGTCTTCAGATGAATTTCAAGAATATTGTTTGCTTTATCGCAGAGAGCGTTTATTCCTAAAAGAACAGCATTGTTCATATAAAAGACTATATCACTTTTATGATAAATGCCGTCAACTCAAGCTGCTTTCAGAACTTAAGAATTTTTCTATAGCTATTGTAAAGTCAAGTATACGCAAACACCAAGCACAAACAACTGAAGAGGTCATGGTCGCCATTGAGCTCGAAGGCAGAGCAGCCGTGAACTTCTTGTTTAAGTACTTGGTCAAATCCAAAATCATCATATTGGATGAGCGTAAATCCATGAAGCTATTGCAGTACTACTACAAACTGGAAAGATTACTCAATATATCTGATGAAATCTGGGACAGCAAAGCTGACTTTCAGAAAGGAATTATAACACTACCGCTTACAGCACGTTATTTCTTAAGTATGTCTCAAAAGTGGATTGGGGCCATAGCTGCGGCCTGGTTTAATCAACCCCTGCTGTTTATCAAGCATTTCTTTTCGTTTGCACAAGGTGCAATAATGCTTGAACTTAGATCATAAAAAAAGGGGAGCTAAGCCCCCCTCTATTCTATTTATATTATTTAATATTAGTTGACTAAGGTCAGTTCATCAACGATGTGCTTGGCTCCCGCTAATTTGTCGACACACCACAATACATACCTTATATCTACCGATATGGTTCTTTGCAATTCTGTTTCAAAAGCAATATCGCCGCTCATTGCTTCCCAGTTTCCATCAAAAGCAAGGCCTATCAATTGACCCTTACCATTGATTACTGGGCTTCCTGAATTACCTCCTGTAATGTCGTGATTGGTTAAGAAGCATATTCTCAAATCTTCTCCGCTTTTAGCATATGGTCCGTAATCCTCAGCTTTGGCTTTCTTTAAATAATCAGCAGGTAGATCAAATTCATGGTCACCCGGTTGATATTTCTCAAGGACACCTTTCATGGTGGTGAAATGCTTGTACAACATGGCATCACCCGGTGAATATTCCAAGACCTGACCATAAGTAAATCTCATAGAGCCGTTGGCATTTGGTGAGAATTTCTTGTCCGGATGCATTTGAAATAATGCGGCTTTATACAATCTGTCTGCCCTAGCCCTTTTCTCATTGGCATCTCCAAACATGTTCTGGATCTCATTGTAATAGAAATCCAAAAACATGGCCGAAAGATCTACTCCTTTATCTCTCTTGATTTTACCGTATTTTGGTTTGTTCAAAAAGGCAGTTGCTTTGGCGGGATCTACCAAGAATGAACGATTAAAGACATCATCCACGATGGCATTGATATCCCCGTTGTTCTTCGCCAAAAGTTCATTGAATTCTGCAGGTCTTTTATTGGATGGCAAGTCACTTATATAATGTGCAAACATCGCTGTTGCTACCTCTCGATCAATGGGTTGATAGTAGTCTTTAAATGCCCCTGCTACACCCGCTTTCAGACTTGCAATCAAACCATCACGTGTTTGCTCTAAACTGCTTTTTGCATCGGCCATATTGCTCGCTTGAGTTTCTTTTACAAAAGACCTGGCTTCAGATGAGTTAAAAACCAAAGCTGATTTGCCTTTTGCCTCCATTAAGGAATTCAAAGCTTCTTTGCGATTTTCATCAGAAAGATCTGTATTGAGATAGGTCAGGCATAGGCTGTGAATGCTAGCCATACCGGAATTCATCCCCTCGGTGTAGTTGTGTTCTTTCAAGCTCTTCATAACTGATTCTAATCGGCTGTATGCAAAACCATACCTCAAGAATTCGATTCCCGCAATAGCCTCTAGAAAATATGTTTGTGCCAAGGTATTTTCATCAAAGACTGCATAAGCGTCTTCGTACATTTTCATAACTCCACCAAATTTTGCTTTTCTGTCTGCATTCCCACTTTTTACCCATTCTGCAAATGCCTCTTCTTCGGCCTGCTTCTTTTCATATACACCTAACCTTTTCAGACCGCGTGTTTGACCTATGAAGTATTTCCAATAATTGCTCACTCTAGCATGTTTAGATGAATACATTAAATCCACTGCTTCACTCTGATTCTGGTATTTTTCGTACACATCGAGCTTGGCTCTTCTTAGTTTTACTCGTGCAGGCTGGTCTTTATCTGTGGCTAGCTTAACACCGTAAGAAGTCAAGTATCTGTCTGTTGAACCAGGGAATCCCCAAATCATGGCAAAATCCCCTTGCTTCACTCCTGCCGTTGATACAGGTAAGTGATGTTTTGGTGTATAGGGAACATTGTTCTCTGAATAAACAGCTGACTTATTATCTGAATCGGCATAAACGCGGAACATGGAGAAGTCTCCAGTATGTCTAGGCCACATCCAATTATCCGTGTCTCCTCCGTATTTACCTACGGATTCAGGCGGTGTGCCGACCAATCGAATATCGCTGAAGGTCTGATAGATGTATGCGAAGTATTTATTACCGCTGAACATTTCTTTTACTTCAACAACGTAAGCACCATCATTGCTCAAGGATGAACGCAGTTTGCCGCTGTTCGCTCTGACCACCGTCATTCTTTCGTTGTAGGTCATATCGTCTTGAACACCATCCAATACTTCGTCGGTGATTTCATCAATACGCACCAAGAACTGAATGTTGAAGTTCGCAGCTAATTCTTTGCTGTGATCTTCAGCCCAAAAGCCGTTCTTTAAATGATTCGCATCTGTGCTACTCAAAGCTTGTATAGCGCCGTAACCACAGTGGTGATTGGTAAGAAATAAACCCTTGCTCGAAATGATCTCACCCGTACAGAACATTCTGCCGTTTTGATCGACCAAACGCACAATTGCATCTTTCATGCTGCTATTGTTGATGCTGTAGATCTGCTCTGGGGTCATTTCAAGACCCAACCTTTTCATTTCAGCATAATTATCTGAAAGAAGGGCAGGAATCCACATACCCTCATCTGCTTTTGAGATTTGCGATGTTAGAACAAACAACGCACTCAATAAAAATGTACTTATTCTTTTCATAATTGTGATCTAATACGGGAGCAAATCTCAGCAAACCCTTGGATAATACCACTATTTTTGATGGGCAAACAGCTTTAATGGATAAACACAGCCTGAAAGAATGGGGTATTTGGGGTATAATCCTGCTCTTAAATACCGTATTGGTATTGCAAAATGCTAGCACCTATGACAGTGGTGACAGCGTCTTGCATTATTTGTATAGCAAGCAGGCCTTTGACTATCCGCACTACTTTATGGATCATTGGGCCAAACCCCTATTTGTTTTGCTAAGTGCTCCTTTCGCTCAATTTGGCTGGCACGGAATGCAAGTGTTTAACCTACTCTGCATTACCGGATCGTGCTTTTTTCTGTATAGGCTATTGAAAAGACATATGCAGTTCCCTTGGATGGGTGTGATTTTCTGTTTTGCTGCACCGCAGTTTTTTCTCGTTCAATCTTCAGGGCTGACCGAGCCCTTGTTTACTCTATTACTCATCGCTGCTGTCCACTACTTATTCAACCAACGATTTGTCATAGGACTTTCACTCATATCTTTTCTGCCCTTTGTGAGGTCTGAAGGATGGATAATTGCACTCATTATTGCTACCTATCTCCTGTTTACAAAAGGAAGAAAATACTTTTATTTATTGGCTCTTGGCAGCATAATCTATGGCATAATTGGCTGGTTTTACTACGAGGATTTTCTATGGATGTTTCATCAGAATCCCTACTCAGGCACAGAGGAAAAATACGGTTCCGGTAGATGGTTGCACTATATAGACCAACTGCCCTACGTCATTGGGTTCCCCTTATTTCTCCTCGTATTTATTGGCTACTTCGACGGCTTTTGGCGATCACTAAAATCACAATTGACGAAGGAAGAGCTATTCCTCATTTATGGCCTGAGTCTGGGTTATCTGCTTGCTCATTCTGTATTTTGGGCACAGGGTTGGTTTCACAGTTTTGGATTAAATCGGGTATTATTGGTTTTGGTTCCCCTCTACGCTTGGATAGCGATCAGAGGTCTTCAAAGAATACAATGTGCATTTGCATTTATTGACCAGA